>NZ_JBDGDM010000022.1:0-66441 GCF_040908885.1 Ruminococcus sp. RTP21358st1_G6_RTP21358_211008 | reverse complement strand
AGCGAGCAGGGAAAAGGAACAACCGTAGAGGGAATCACCTATGATGCAACTGAATACAAGATCACGGTAACCGTAACGGATGACGGAAAAGGAAAACTGGTAGCAAGTGCAGATCGGAAAGTGGATGAGCTGAATTTTACCAACACCTATAAGGCAACCGGCTCCACAACCCTCACCGCAACCAAGACCCTGACTGGACGTTCTTTCCAGTCTGGTGATAACTGGACATTCACAGTAACAGCATCTCCGACAACTGCCCCGATGCCGGAACATCCAGTCGTTACCACAAGTGCAACCAGTGGAAACAGCGAAACTCTTAATTTTGGAAAGATTAACTACACACTTAAAGATGTTGGAACCTACGTTTACACAATTACCGAGTCTGGAAATATAACCAACGTAGAAAACGATCCGAACACAGCAAGAACTGTGAAAGTTATCGTTACAGACAACGGAGATGGAACACTTAAGGTTGAGCAGATAGAAGATGCCAAAAATGGTTTAACTTTCACCAATAAATATGCGGAAGGTGAAACTACACTTGGTGTAACCAAGGTATTAAGCGGTCGTGAATTTAAGGCTGGAGATGCATGGACATTCAACCTGACAGCAGATTCTGAAACTGCTCCAATGCCGGCAGAAACAAGTGTAACAACAACTGCAACAAGTGGAAACAGACAGTCATTGACCTTTGGAACTATCAAGTACAGCCTTGCAGATGTTGGAAATACCTATACCTATACAATTACCGAAAGCGGAAGCGGAGAGGGCGTAACCAACGATCCAAACGCAACCCGTACCGTAACAGTAACTGTAGCAGAAGGCAGTGACGGCAAGCTTGCCATCACCAGAACAGAGTCTGAAGGTGGAACCGTATTTACCAATACTTATAATGCTGCCGGAAGTCTCACATTGGAAGCAAATAAGGAGCTTAAGAATAAAACTCTTGCAGCTGATGCATTTAGCTTTGAGCTGAAAGAACTGACTGCTGAGAATACAAAGGTTCTTGAGACAATTCCTAACGAAGCTGACGGAAGTGTGAACTTTACCACAATTAATTACACACTTGCAGACGTTGGTACTCATACTTATACAGTATCAGAAGTTAAGGGAAGTGATGGAACTGTTACTTATGACGGAACTGTTTACACAGTAGAGGTAACTGTGACAGATGCCGGAAATGGAACCTTGAATGTAAGCAAGGTTATTAAGAAAAATGGTGAGAAAGTAGATTCCATTGATTTCACGAATACTTATGTAGGAGAAATCGAGATTGCTGGAACCAAGACCTGGAATGATAATAATGACCAGGATGGAATACGTCCAACAAGCATTACCGTAAACCTTTTTGCAAATGGTGAGAAAGTTAAAGATCAGAAGGTAACTCCTGATGGAAATGGAAATTGGAATTATAAATTTGAGAAACTTCCAGAGTACAATGAGAATGGAAAAATTACTTACACCGTAACCGAGGATGCAGTTGCTGGCTACACCACCGAGAAGGTTGGAAACAACTTCATCAACACTCATGTACCAGAAACCACCGAGATTAGCGGAACCAAGACCTGGGATGATGCAGACGATCAGGATGGCAAACGCCCAGAGAGCATTACTGTGAAACTTCTTGCAAATGGAGAAGAAGTGAACAGCCAGACGGTAACTCCAAGCGAGGATGGCAGCTGGGCCTACAGCTTCACTGACCTTCCGAAGTTCGCAAATGGCGAGGAAATTACCTACACCGTAAGCGAGACCCCGGTAGAGGACTACACCACAACCTATGATGGCTACAACATCATCAACAGCTACACCCCAGGCCAGACCAGTGCAACCATTACCAAGCTGTGGGCTGATGCAGATAACCAGGATGGAATCCGTCCGGAGAGCATCACCGTAACCCTTCTTGCAAATGGCAAGGAAACAGAAACAACAGCAACTCTGAAGGCAGCCAACAACTGGACTGAGACCATAACCGGTCTTCCGGAGAAAGCTAACGGAAAAGCAATCGAGTATACCTGGGCAGAGAAAGATCTTCCAGATGGATACGAACTGACCGATAACAGCACCGACGGAACCGTTACAACCCTGACTAATACTCATACCACAGCGGTTACTTCCCTTAGCGGAACCAAAACCTGGGATGACGCGGACAATCAGGATGGCAAACGTCCGGAGAGCATTATCATCAATCTTTTTGCAGATGGCAAACAGATTGAGAACAAGACTGTAAAAGCAGATGCACTTGGTAACTGGGCTTACAGCTTCACCAATCTGCCGAAATTTGCAAATGGCAAGGAAATCGTTTACACCGTAACCGAGGATGCAGTTGAAGGTTATACCACCGAGATGGATGGAAACAACTTCATCAACAGTTATAAACCAGAAACAACCGAGATCAGCGGAACCAAGACCTGGGATGATGCAGACGATCAGGATGGCAAACGCCCAGAGAGCATTACTGTGAAACTTCTTGCAAATGGAGAAGAAGTGAACAGCCAGACGGTAACTCCAAGCGAGGATGGCAGCTGGGCCTACAGCTTCACTGACCTTCCGAAGTTCGCAAATGGCGAGGAAATTACCTACACCGTAAGCGAGACCCCGGTAGAGGACTACACCACAACCTATGATGGCTACAACATCATCAACAGCTACACCCCAGGCCAGACCAGTGCAACCATTACCAAGCTGTGGGCTGATGCAGATAACCAGGATGGAATCCGTCCGGAGAGCATCACCGTAACCCTTCTTGCAAATGGCAAGGAAACAGAAACAACAGCAACTCTGAAGGCAGCCAACAACTGGACTGAGACCATAACCGGTCTTCCGGAGAAAGCTAACGGAAAAGCAATCGAGTATACCTGGGCAGAGAAAGATCTTCCAGATGGATACGAACTGACCGATAACAGCACCGACGGAACCGTTACAACCCTGACTAATACTCATACCACAGCGGTTACTTCCCTTAGCGGAACCAAAACCTGGGATGACGCGGACAATCAGGATGGCAAACGTCCGGAGAGCATTATCATCAATCTTTTTGCAGATGGCAAACAGATTGAGAACAAGACTGTAAAAGCAGATGCACTTGGTAACTGGGCTTACAGCTTCACCAATCTGCCGAAATTTGCAAATGGCAAGGAAATCGTTTACACCGTAACCGAGGATGCAGTTGAAGGTTATACCACCGAGATGGATGGAAACAACTTCATCAACAGTTATAAACCAGAAACAACCGAGATCAGCGGAACCAAGACCTGGAACGATGCAGAGGATCAGGATGGTAAACGTCCGGAAAGCATTACCGTAAGACTTCTTGCAAATGGAATCGAGAAAGACAGCCAGACTGTGAAAGCTGATGAGGCTGGCAGCTGGACTTACAAGTTTACGGACCTGCCGAAATATGAAGCAGGAGAAGAAATTGTTTACACCGTAACCGAGGATGCTGTTCCGGATTACACAACGGAAATCAGCGGTTACGATATCACCAACAGCTACGCACCTGGCAAGACCAGCGTAACCGTTACCAAGGCATGGGGTGACAACAATAACCGCGATAATCACAGACCAGGCGCAATCAAAGTACAGCTGAAAGCGGACGGTGTGAACAGAGGCGAGGAAATTACCCTGAATGCAGAGAACAACTGGACCTACACATGGTCTGACCTTGACCAGAAGAAAGCCGGTAAGGACATTGCCTACACCGTAGAAGAGACTGGAAAAGCAGCTGGTTACATTTCCGCAGTAACAGGAAATGCAGAAGAAGGCTTTATCATTACCAACACCATTACCTCCGTGAAGATCAGCAAGGTAGACATCACCGACCAGAAAGAACTGGCAGGTGCTCATATCCAGGTGATCGACAAGGATGGAAATGTCGTAGAAGAGTGGGATTCCACATGGGAAGCTCACGAAGTAACTGGCCTGAAGCCTGGCGAAACCTATACCCTTCGCGAGACGGTAGCACCAGAGGGATATACTTTGACCAGCGATACCACCTTTACCCTGAAAGAGGATGGAACCGTTAACAAAGATACTACCACAACAACCATATCAGATAATGGAACCCTCCTGGTAGAAGACAGCAGAACTTCTGTAAAAGTAAGCAAAGTAGATATTTCCGACGGAGAAGAACTGGAAGGTGCTCACATCCAGATCATTGATCAGGACGGAAACGTGGTAGACGAGTGGGATTCCACCAAGGAAGCTCATGTTATCGAGAAACTGAAAACCGGTAAGACTTACACTCTTCGTGAGACTGTAGCGCCAGACGGATATTTACTTACAAGCGACACTACGTTTGTTCTGAAAGAAGACGGAACAGTAGATGCAGAAAAAACAACAGCTGTTTCCAAGGATGGTGTTTTACTTGTACAGGATAAACTGGCAACCTCAGCATCTATTGCAGTAACCAAGAAACTTACCTATATTGGTGAAAGTCTGGCAGCAAGAGATCAGACCTTCTATGTAGCCCTGTATTCTGACAAAGAGTGCACACAGAGAGTTTCCGATGTGAAAGCTCTTGTGTTCAAGAATGCAGATGCTTCCACCGTAGTATTCTCAGAGAATATTAAGGCAGGCAAGACATACTACATTGCAGAGTGTACACAGGATGGAATTTCTCAGACGATCGGCGCTCTTGCAGATGGAACCGTCTATGAAGCTGTATTTGGCAATGGTAACTCCACAACAGTAACCGAAGTCAATGGAACAACAACCGTTTCCTTCGAAAATGTGTTCAGCAGCTTCCCGCCAGATGGATTCTACAAACAGGGTCAGCTGACAATTACCAAGAAGGTTCTCGGCGCAGATGGAGGCACCAGAAACAGCAACGAGGTATTCTATGCAGGTATCTTTGATGATGCGGCTCATACACAGCTTTCCCAGCAGGTTGAGCAGAACATTATCAAGCTTGATATGGACGGTGGCTATGAAGTAAGTGAGACCATCAATGTAGGTCTTGCCCAGTCAGGTGCAAAGGTAACCCTGTATGTAACGGAAACTGATTCCAACGGAAAACCAATTGCAGGCTCCGAAGGCTTTGGATATAAAGTTACCGTAAGTGCAGATTCTGTTACACTTGATGAAACGAATATGACAGCAGGAGTAGTCATCACCAACCAGGAAGAAAGCACAGTAACAGAAACACCAACACCTACCCCTTCTTCCGATGGTGGAAATAGTGGTGGCTCCGAAGATCATTCCGGCGGCTACGGCGGTGGCAAATCACCGAAGACCGGAGATGATACCCCGATCGGAACTTATCTGATGCTTCTTCTTGCAGCCGCAATGCTTGCAGCCGAGACTGAAAGACGCCGCAGAAGAAACAAAAGACAGTAAAGCAAAACAAGGTTTCTGACCAGATCGGAACCATAACAAAGCAAGTACAAATGAAGGCGGTCCGCACACAAAGCGGATCGCCTTTTTGCAGGTGCCCCTTAGCTTTTTGCGCAATTAAGGAAAACTACAGAACAGTCCTGTGGTTCTGGTTTTGCAAAAAAGTAAAAAAACTTTCCTGAAAAGTGGAAAAACATCCCGAAGAAAGAGTTGACGAAACAGCCCTACTGGTATAATGAAGTCAAATTAAAGGATATTACATTTGGGAATGACTTTATAGATTTCAGGAGGTTTCCATTATGAGAAAGAATACATTAAAAAAAGCAATGGCAGTTATGATTTCAGCGACAATGCTGGTGACAGGATATACAGTAGTTTCCGCAGAAGGATTTACAGATGCGGAGGCACTTGCAGAGATGGATGCTTTTACTACAGGTGATGAAGCTGTATATGTGGAAGAAGTTCAGCCGGAAGTTGCACAGACTGAGGAAGTTCAGACAGAGCAGACTCAGACAGAGGCTCAGCCGGAGGTTGCACAGACCGAGGAAGCTCAGGTAGAAGAGCCTCAGGCAGAAGAAGCGCAGGATGAGTTCCAGACCGGAGAAGCTGCAGAGGAAGCCGCTTTTGTTGATGGATTCACAGATAGCTCTGCAGAAGCTGATCCAGCTGAGTTTACCGATGGAACTGGTGAAGTTGGAGATGCAGTAGAAACTACCGTAGATTCCGATTTCCGTTTCGAGAACGAAGAAGTCATTATCACTGCAAAAGTGTTTGATGAGACAGCTCTTCCAGAAAACGCTGAAATGAACGCTGTAAAGCTTGAAGCTGGCAGTGAGAAATATGAAGAAGCAAAACAGGCTTCCATCAGAGACCTTGGAACAACAGAAGACGACGAGTACACTTTCTACGACGTAACCTTCATCGCAGATGGTGTTGAGATCGAAGTTCCAGACGAAGCAGTCGTAATTAATATGGAATTCAAAAATGTTGCATCAGAGGAAAACGAAACCCAGAGCGCCCTCCACATCCAGGAGACAGAAGCTGGCGTAGTTGCCCAGGACGTAACCGCACAGTCCGCAGACGGAACACTGAAATCCGTAGGATTTAACTTCTAAAATTCAATAACCGCAAGCAGATACAGGACTTTCTGAGAAATCGGAAAGTCCTTTTTGTATAATCAAAATTTCATCTATGCTGCTCCCGCCACGCCCGCGGTGAAACCCCATACACATTTTTAAAAGCCCGGGAGAAGTGGAGGGCGTTTTCGTAGCCTACGGCAGAGCCGATATCTCCTATAGATAATGTGGTCAGCTTCAGCAATTCCGCCGCTTTTGTCATGCGGTAATGAATGAGAAATTCCTGTGGAGAGCGTCCTGTGCTGGTGCGGAAAATTCGTCCCAGATAGCTTCTGTTAATACCGCATACAGCTGCCACATCCTCAATAGAAATATCATTCTGGAAGTTCTGTTCGATATAATTTATTGCCTCTTTTATATAATAATCACTCATTTTACTGGTGGCGGCAGGCTGCGGTCTGGCAACAGATTGCGCAAGCAGATCCGCAAAAAGATAGAAATGTCCCATCAGATGAAAAGGAGATTGCTCTGAATTCTGAGAAATGTAAATCAGTTCATCCACCATCTTTTTTCGTGCCTCCCTGGAGTGGGCCATATAGACTGGCGCATCCTTGGAAAAGCCACAAACGTTGAGGATTTCTGTGGTACGCAGCCCGTCAAACTCCACCCAGACGTATTCCCATGGTACCTGAATATCTGCCACATAAGTGGTGATCTGTCCTGGAAAAATCATAAATCCCTGTCCGCTCCGAACCTGATAATTTACATTCTGCCCCTTGGAATTCGTGGCCATCAGGGTGCCTGTTCCGGAAAGAACATAGTGAAAAAGATAGTGATTCCGCGTTGCCGGACCAAATAAATGTCCGGGAGTACACTTCTCATGTCCATATTGGTAAAGGCATAGATCAATGAAAGTTTCGCTCGGAAAAATGTGAAAGTTGTTATCCATATACGGAATCCTCCTGTTACATTTGCTGATAATATATCATAATGCGATAATATATTTCATTATACCATAAAAAACCATCATAAAGGCATAAAATAAGAAAAATTAAGCTATTTAAGTGTTGATTTTGGTATGCTATACTTAACACATCATAGAAAAAGGAGGCCCCACTCATGGCAATCACCTTCAACGAAACAACCCGGATCTTTACCCTCACCACTGCCCACACTACCTATCAGATGCAGGCGGATGCTCAAGGGTACCTTTTGCACCTGTATTATGGTGCCAGAACTGCAGGAGAAATGGACTATCTTCTGAATTATGGAGACCGTGGCTTTTCTGGAAATCCGAATTCAGCAGGCAGCGACAGAACCTATTCTCTGGATGCATTGCCACAGGAATATCCATCACTTGGCACAGGAGATTTCCGAAATTATGCGTTAAATATAGAGAATGCAGATGGTTCCCAGTGCTGCAATCCGGTTTACATAACACATGAAATTGCGGCTGGAAAATACACTCTGAAAGGTCTTCCATTCGTCCGTGCAGAAGAAAATGAAGCGGAAACTTTGAAGATTATACTGGAAGATCCTGTTACAAAAGTAGAGCTTCGTCTGCTCTACGGAGTACTGGAAAAAGAAGATATTATCACCAGAAGTGTGATAATTAAGAATGCTGGAAAAGCCCCTGTAACAGTAAAAAAAGCCCAGTCTGCATGCCTGGATTTCCTTCACGGAGACTATGATCTGATCAAATTTTATGGCAGACATGCTATGGAAAGAAACATGGAAAGAATGCCGGTTTCCCATGAAAGCACCCGAATTGGCAGCCGCCGTGGAACCTCCAGCCACCAGTATAATCCAGGGGTAATCCTTGCAGGAAAAAACACAAATGAAGACAGCGGAAGCTGCTACGGAATGCTGTTTGTATACAGTGGAAACTTCCTTGTAGAAGCAGAAAAGGACCAGTATGATCAGACCAGAATCCAGATGGGTCTGACTGATGAACTGTTTGCATATCCCCTGGAAGCCGGAGCTGAATTTACCGCGCCAGAGGTTATTTTATCCTACACAAACAAAGGTCTTTCCAGGCTTTCCCAGCAGTACCATCACTGCATTATGAATCATATCTGCCAGGGAAAATACGTCCATGCAAATCGTCCTGTCCTGATCAACAGCTGGGAAGCCGCATATTTTGATTTCACCGGAGACACCATCGTAGAGCTTGCAAAGGAGGCAAAAGCGCTTGGAATCGATATGGTGGTTATGGATGATGGATGGTTCGGAAAGCGAAATGACGACAATTCTTCTCTCGGCGACTGGTATGTGAACGAGGAAAAATTAGGCGGAACTCTGACGAAATTAATCGAAAGAGTAAACGCAGAAGGCGTGAAATTCGGTATCTGGATTGAGCCTGAAATGGTCAGTGAGGACAGTGATCTTTACAGGGAACATCCGGACTGGGCAATTACAATTCCAGGCCGCAAGCCTGTTCGTTCCAGAAACCAGCTGGTCCTTGACTTTTCCAGAAAAGAAGTACGTGATGAGATATTTAAACGTATCTGTGCAGTTCTGGATCAGGGGAATGTGGAGTACATTAAATGGGATATGAACCGCAGCCTGGCAGATATTTATGCACCAAACGTGACCTATGATTATGTTCTTGGGGTGTACGATTTCCTGGAAAAACTTACGAACCGTTATCCGGATATTCTTATTGAAGGCTGCAGCGGAGGCGGCGGAAGATTTGATGCCGGAATGTTGTATTATACGCCTCAGATCTGGTGCAGTGACAACACAGATGCTATTAATCGTACACGGATTCAATATGGAACCTCCTTCTTTTATCCGGTAGCAGCAATGGGTTCACATGTGTCAGCAGTGCCAAACCATCAGACCGGAAGAGTGACCAGTATGCATACAAGAGGCGTTGCAGCTATGTCTGGAACCTTTGGCTATGAACTGAATCCCGCACTTTTAAATGCAAAGGAAAAAGCAGAAATCCGTGCCCAGCTTGCCCAATACAGGGAGTATCAGGAATTGATCCGTGAAGGAGATTATTACCGTCTTTCCAATCCTTTCCAGGATAATTTTGCGGCCTGGATGGTGGTATCAGATGACAGATCCAAGGCACTGGTAAGTGTGATAAGACTTACAGCAGAAGCCAATCCGCCGGCAGCATACGTTACCTTAAAAGGAATGGAAGAGGATGCTTTTTATCGGGAAAAAACTACCGGAAAAGTATATCCGGGAGCTGCACTTATGGAGGCTGGAATACTGCTTCCTGCTGCGGTGAGCGAATATGAAGCATACCAGATAGAACTGGAGCGTGTTTGAAAAATCAATGATTATGTTTTCATAGTCGTTAAGTTAATTTTACCATTCTTTTGTGAAGAAAAAAGGAGAAAAGGTTTATAAACTGGAAAGATTGTTTTTTTATATATTCTGAGATATATTTGCAGTATTCGTAGACGGAACAGGGTGTGATTGCAATGGTTTCAATGATTCCTTTCGGGCTTCTTGCCGGGGTTGTGGGGGGACGGGAGGTTCGGATTACAGAAATTGATGAGAGTGGATTTTGTTTTCGGACAATAGAAGAAAATATCTCTGATTCAGAAGCTTTGAAGGTGTGCTTTTATGACATAAAGAATGGGTGTTATCGTGAATTGGAAATTCCAGAATACGATATACAAAGGTTTGATATGGTGGACGCAGAACTCTCCGGATTTTATGTGAAATATAAGGTGACGGTGAAGCAGAAAGCGTATGCGGAGGCGGTTCAGAGGCTTCTTTATCAGTATAATCACTACATTCATCTGAAGCTGGAAGAGGACGACAGCGCGTTGGCGAAAAGCCTGACAGGGTATCCGGGGGAACTGGATGAGGTCAAGCGTGGCAGTCTGGAAGAGCAGGTGGGAATATGGCGGAGAGAGCTTACGCCAGATGGATTGGAGTCCGCTTATAATGGGAAACGTATAGATTTAACTGATAATTGTTCTCAGTACGGAACTGGCTTTGAGCCTGGGTATAAGTGCCAGGTACCGCCTGAATCAGGTGTTGCGGAACTGGCGCTGGAGATAGATCGCCCGGAATTGTATCAGGAATATTTGAATAGTTCCCTGACAGAATTTTCCAAAAAGTATGCCGGAAAATGTATCGGTATCTGCGGCAACATTATTCTGGAACATAGAGTACCGGATCACCTTTATATTGGAAATCAGTTCTGTCATCTTCTGTTTCCGGAACGTAAATTGTTGTTTGAAATAATAGAAAAAGCAGCGGCAGAACAGGTGAAAATCACACTTGTTTTTTCTTATATCCGGGAATATATGCTGGATTATATAACAGAATTGCTTGATGAAATTAACCGGTGGTGTGAAGAAAAAAGGCAGTCTGTAGAGATTGTTGTAAATGACTGGGGAATGGCTTCTTTAGTAAAAAAAAGCAGAAGGAATCTGATTCCCAGCCTTGGAATTTTGTTAAATAAACGCAGAAAAGACCCTCGGATTCCGTTCAAAAAAGGAGAACAGAAATGGTTTGAGAGGAACAGCCTGAATGCTGGATTTTACCGTAATTTTCTGGAAAGAGAATATGGAATCCAACGCTTTGAATGGGAATCCTGCGGTTACGAACAGAAGATTCCACCTGGAAAAAACAGCTTGCATATTCCGTTCTATCAGACCAATACATCACAGTATTGTCCTCTTGGTGCAGTATGTGAAACTGGCGAGAGAGGACGACAAAAGCTTGCAAAAAAATGCCCGGGATATTGTGCGGAATATGCACTTTTGTATCCGGAACATTTGCATATGATAGGGCGGTATAATTCGTTGTTTGGGATTGATATGAGGATATTGAAAGAGGAAGAAATACTGAAGAATTATATCCAAAACGGTGTGGACCGGGTTGTAATAAGAGCATGGTAATGTCGCCGGCAGGTGACATACCCGTGTTGAGGCAGAAGCGATATTTTATTCAGGATGAAGTACATGGCTGCTCAAGGCTGGAATTTATGGAGATAAGTGATGAAAATAGTAGCAGGATTAGGCTCAATAGATGAATATATAAAGTTCGCGGAGGCTGGTGCAGATGAATTTTTCTGTGGTTATGTTCCTTATTCCTGGTCCCAAAAATACGGAACGGTACTGCCCTTAAACCGCAGGGAAGTACTTTGTTATAACGTACAGCTTGGTGCATTCAGTGAGCTGGAAATCCTGTCTGGGATGATGAAAAAGTACGAAAAACCAGTCCATCTTACCTTCAATTCCCTGTATTATATCCCGGAACAATATCCAGAAATTGCCGGGATTATAAGCCAGTGTATAAAAATCGGTTTTCACAGTTATATTATTGCAGACCCGGCGTTGATGGTATATTTACGTGAAAATGGTATAAACTGCGAAATCCATCTCAGTGGAGAATGTGGAGAAATTAACAGCCAGATGGTGGCTTCATTGGGAAAACTGGGATTGAAACGTGTGATTTTTCACAGGAAAAATACATTCGAAGATATGAAAGCGGTTGTTGCTAAATGTGGAAAAAAGGATGGGACAGAAGGAATCCCGGAATTTGAGGCTTTTGTATTGAATGAAATGTGCCAGTTTACAGGTGCATTTTGTAATTCTTTGCATTGCGATGAGATGGGGTATCTTTGTAAAGTGCCCTATCAGATCGGAACCTTAAAAACAGGGAATGCCGGTCCTGAAATCTTCAATCAGGAAATAAACGGAGGGCATTTGCTGCCAGACGGCTTTGTTCCTGATGATTTTCACAGTTTACATGATTTTTCCTATGATTCTGCGGGTTATCTTTGCGGTGAAACTGGCTGTGGTCTATGTGCACTTTATCAGTTAAAGCAAGCCGGAATTACGCACTTGAAGCTGGTTGGCCGTGGAAATTATACGGATTACATGGAAAAAGATATTCGAAATCTTCGAATGGCGTTGAATATATTGAGAGAATCCGCTGACGAAATGGAATTCCGGCGAAAATTGAAATTGCAGATTTTCCCCAGAGGGTGCAGCAGGAATTGCTATTACCGGTAATCAGGCAGCACAGGATCTGGATCCTGCGCTGCCTTGAGAAATTTATCTGGTTGTTTTTTATCCGATGGGCTCGAAATCTGCAGCTCCATGTTTGCACAGCGGGCAGATGAAGTCATCCGGGAGCTCGTCACCTTCGTAGATGTAGCCGCATACTTTGCAGACGAAGCCTTTTTTGCCATCGGTTTCTGGCTTCGGTTTTACATTTTTCTGATAGTAGGTGTAAGTCATGGTGTCAAGATCGTTCATGACGCGGGCTTCGGTGACGCTGCAGATGAACATTCCATGGGTACCAAGGTCTACATATTGTTCAACCTTCAGAGACATAAATGCATTAATATATTTGTCCAGGAATACCAGTCCATTATCGGAACGGTAGACCTTCTGACCTGCAAATTTATCTACGCTGCGTCCGGTCTGGAAACCAAACTGCTGGAATACAGAGAACGGTGCATCTACAGACAGGCAGTTTACGTTGAGAACTCCAGTCTGTTTGATCACATGGTGGGAGTAATTTGCCTTATTGATATTTACCGCAATACGGTTTGGAGTATCAGTGAGCTGGGTCACAGTGTTGACGATCAGTCCGTTGTCTTTTTTGCCGTCATTGGAGGTAACTACATAAAGACCGTATCCGATTCTGAAAAGGGCTGTCATGTCATTTTTGTTTGCCAGCTCATCATTCTGGGCAATGTATTCTTTGCAAAGTTCGCTTGCCATAGCTTCCAGCTGATCCTTGTTTTCCTGGTTTACTGCGGAAAGCACTTTTACAGTAGTGTCCAGCCAGTTGATCTTCTTGCAGCCAGAAAGCATTTCTTTCATAATTTTTGCTGCCAGAGGTGCCCAGGAACCATTTTCGATGATGCCCACGGTGCGGTTCTGGAAGTTGTGCTCGGTCAGACGGGTGATATAGTCGTGCATGAACGGATAAATGCTTGCATTATAGGTTGTGGTAGCAAGAACCAGCTTACTGTAGCGGAATGCGTCGGACAGAGCCTGTGACATGTCATCTCTTGCAAGATCATATACAACAACTTTGGGACATCCCTTGCTGCGAAGTTTGTCAGCCAGCAGCTCTACAGCCGCTTTTGTATGACCGTATACAGATGTGTAGGCGATGACAATTCCTTCTGTCTCTGGTGTGTAAGAGGACCATGTATCGTAAAGACCAATGTAATGTCCAAGGTTTTCTGTAAGAACAGGTCCGTGAAGAGGGCAAATGATCTGGATATCCAGGCCTGCGGCAACTTTCAGTAATTTCTGAACCTGTGGTCCGTATTTTCCAACGATGCCAATAAAGTATCTGCGAGCTTCATCGTCCCAATCTTCTTCTACATCCAGTGCGCCGAATTTTCCGAAGCCATCTGCAGAGAAAAGTACTTTATCGGTGCTGTCATAGGTTACCATAACTTCCGGCCAGTGCACCATGGGAGCGAAAACAAAGGTCAGGTTGTGGTTTCCAAGGTTGAGGGTGCCGCCATTTGTAACCTCCAGCTTCTGTCCTTCCAGGTCGAGACCGAAGAAGTTCTGGATCATAGTGAAGGTTTTCGCGTTGGCTACGATGGTGGTTTCCGGATAAACTTTCAGGAAGTTTGCCACATTTGCTGCGTGGTCCGGCTCCATGTGCTGTACGATCAGGTAGTCTGGCTTGCGGCCTTCCAGGATGCGGTCCAGATTATCCAGCCATTCGTGAGTGAAATTTGCATCTACAGTATCCATGACTGCGATTTTTTCATCCAGGATCACATAGGAATTATATGCCATACCGTTCGGTACTTTGTACTGACCTTCGAAAAGGTCTATCTGATGGTCGTTTACGCCTGCGTAGCGGATGGTGTCTGTAATTTTCATAGAGGTTCGTCTCCTTTTTATGAGATATTGTTATTGATGTAATTGTTTGTGATTTTTGAGGGAACTATGTATTTTTTACTGCTTTGTTATTTCTTTAACATGGCTTTAGTATAACCAAATTTTGAAATAAAGTCTGTTGCAAATACAACAAAATGGTGTAAGATATAAGAAATTATTTTTTTGAACATGTTCTGGATAAATTGATAGAAAGGGATTGTAGAAATGACACCAGTGACACTTTTTTCATACATAACTCCTGAAGAACAGGAACGTATGCGCATCTGTTTCGATATGCATGAAGCAGTCTATCGGAATAATGAGACTGTGATGGAATATTCCAGTTCCATGAAAAAAATAGGTTTGATCCTGGAAGGTCAGGCAGTTCTTTATTGCATTGATGAAGATGGAAATCAATATATGATAGATAACCTGAAAAAGGATAGTGTTTTCGGCGAACCATTCCTTTTACCTGAAGAATCCCAGCACTATTATGTCTGTGCAAAATCCGAAACAAGAGTGCTGTTTATCGCCTATGAGCATGTGATTAAACGCTGCGAAAATGCCTGTAAATTCCATAGCCAGCTGGTAAGCAACCTGCTTCAGATGATTGCCCTGCGTGCCAGCCAGCAGGCCAACCGGATTTATGTGCTGTCAAGAAACAGCATCCGAAAGAAGATCATGACCTATTTAAATTCCATTGCCGCAGAAAAACAGACGAAAACTGTTATTTTGCCCATGTCCTACACCACTTTTGCCGAATACCTTAGTGTAGACCGCAGTGCCATGATGCGGGAGCTGAAGAACTTGGCAGACGAGGGGATTATAGAACGGGATGGGAAGAAATTGCGGATTTTGGATTGAAAATAGAGTGGATATATATTTTTTTATCAGTAAACGGTAACATTCTGATGGAAAATATAGTTGACGAGAAGAAGCTTGTACAACATAATAATAGAAGTATAGATGCTGTCATCTGAAAAGGTTTGTGGGTGGCGGCATGAGGGAGAACAAACAAATTGGAGGTTTTTACATGAAAGTACTAAATTACGGTTCATTAAACGTAGACTACGTGTATTCCGTAGATCACATCATTGTAGGCGGTGAAACCCAGCATTCTTCCAAGCTGGAAGTTTTCAGCGGGGGAAAAGGCTTGAACCAGTCTATTGCACTGGCGAAGGCTGGGGTGCCGGTTTATCATGCGGGAATCGTGGGAACAGATGGAGATATTCTGTTGGATGCTTGTAAGGAAGCTGGTGTAAACACCAAATATATCCGCAGACTTCCGGTAAAGGGTGGTCATACCATGATCCAGGTGGACAAAAATGCCCAGAACTGCATCATTTTATACGGTGGAACCAACCAGATGCAGACAAAGGAATTTGTAGATGAGGTTCTTGCTGATTTTGGAGAGGGAGACTATCTGATCCTGCAGAATGAGATTAATATGCTGGACTACATTATTGACCAGGCTTATGAGAAAAAGATGAAGATTGTTATGAATCCGTCACCTTTTGATGACAAGCTGAGCACCTGTGATCTCAGTAAGGTTTATCTGTTTCTCGTAAACGAAATTGAAGGTGAACAGATCACTGGCTGCAAGGATAAAGATCAGATCCTGGATGCCATGGCTGCGAAATTTCCTAATGCACGTTTCGTGCTTACACTTGGAAGTGACGGCGCTGTTTATTACGATGGAAAAGAAAAAGTTTTCCAGGATATTTTCAAGGTAAAAGCTGTGGATACCACAGCAGCTGGTGATACATTTACAGGATATTTCATTGCAGCAGTTATCGAGGGCAGATCCATCCAGGAGGCGCTGAGAATGGCTGCAAAGGCCTCCTCCATTGCTGTTTCAAGACCAGGCGCTACACCGTCCATTCCGAGAGCGGATGAAGTGAAGAAAGAGCTGGGAATGTTGTAGATTTCAAATTACATAAGCGTGTATCTGTGTGGCAGTCACCAAAGTCCATGTTTGCATGAGACCTTGGTGACTGCCTTATTTTTGCAGAGAACAGGTCTTATTCACCAGAGCTGTTGCCTGGCTCTGGATAGTCTTGGCAACCGTCTCCATAACGCGCAAAATTTATATTATGTTTTACATACTGCTTATAAATGTTTATATAAACGTTTACATAAATGCACTAATGGATGGTTGGGAATACATAGATTTTATAGTAAAAACTTACTAAAATCACAACAAAAACCTTGTGCATTCATACAAAATAACACATAAAACTAAAAAGATTATTGAAATATTTATGCAAACGTTTATAATCAAATTATCAACAGTTCGGAGAGAAAACCGAACAAAAACAGATCTTAATTATATTTCAAGGAGGACGTATTTATGAAAGCAAGAAAAGCAATGGCATTGGCTATGACAGCAGCGATGGTTGGAGGTTTAATGACAGTTCCGGTAATGGCTGAAGAGAATGCAGAATTACTTCCAGGCGGCGGAAGCAAGATCATTTACTGTATCACACCTTCCACATCTAACCCATTCTTCAACACAGAGCAGGTAATTGCGAAAGAAAAAGCTGAAGAACTTGGATACGAAGTAAAATGTGCTTCCCACGATGACGACGCTGCTACACAGCTTGAGCTTTTCGAAGCAGCTATCAACGATGGCGCAGCAGCAATCATTT
The DNA here is from genome assembly GCF_040908885.1 of Ruminococcus sp. RTP21358st1_G6_RTP21358_211008. Taxonomy (NCBI): domain Bacteria; kingdom Bacillati; phylum Bacillota; class Clostridia; order Eubacteriales; family Oscillospiraceae; genus Ruminococcus; species Ruminococcus sp. RTP21358st1_G6_RTP21358_211008. Next base: position 49,551 of record NZ_JBDGDM010000022.1, on the reverse strand, counting down.
GCGATAACGCTGGTGCAGATGCTTCCATCGAAGCAGTTCAGAAAGCATATGACGCTGGAATCCCGACTTTCCTTATCGACCGTGAGATCAACCAGTCCGGACTTGCAGTAGCACAGATCGTTGCAGATAACGCACAGGGTGCAGCAGCAATCGCAGAAGTATGGGTTGAGGCTATGAACTACGAAGGCAAATACGCAGAGCTCCTTGGACTTGAATCCGATACAAACTGCCAGGTTCGTTCTGATAACTACCATTCTGTAATTGATGAGTATGAGGATCTTGAGATGGTAGCTCAGCAGTCCGCTAACTGGGATCAGACAGAAGCTTATGAGAAGACAGAAGCAATCCTTCAGTCCAATCCAGAGATCACCGGTATTATCTGCGGTAATGACACAATGGCATGTGGTGCTGTTCAGGCTTGCCTGGATGCAGGACGTAACGACATTAAGATCATCGGTCTTGACGGATCTGACGAAGCAAACGCTTACATCAAATCTGGTGACATGGTTGGTACCGCTCTTCAGCAGATCGCTCTGATCACTGAGATGGCAGTTGAGCAGGCAGACGCTTACCTTAACGGTACAGCTCCGGAAGAAGAGAAACAGCTTGTTCCTTGTGTAGCAATCACAGCTGACAACACAGATTGCCTGAACGCATTTGTTTACACAGAACCAGAAGCTAAATAATCTGGCTGCCAGGAAACAGATTTTTATAAAAAAATGAACGAGTGTTTGAAAAATTATTCGCACAATCTGCATGCCCCGCTTTGTGGTATATTTTGCAGAAAGTCTTTTTAAACACGCTTTGGAAGGCGGTGCGCCAGCGCCGCCTTTTATAATAGAAAGCAGGGAGAGATGATTATGAAAAGCAGAAGAATTTTGGCAGTTCTGGCCGCATGTACAGCAGTAACCTTTACCGGCTGTGGTGTTGTAACTGTAGTACCCATTGGCGAAGAAGCTTCTTATACAGGAAAACAGGAATTTGATTCCGCAGCAGAGTCCCAGGGTGACTGGGGAGCCGTTGTAGCGGACATTTCCGACAAGGCACAGGATCTTTCTGAATTATTAAATGGTGATGGCATTACAGAAACAATTGCAGTAAAAGGCACAGGAAAAATCAAAGAATACAATACAGACACCCCGAAACATTATCTGATAGTAGAACTGGATGGATATACCGGAACTACAGAGGTTCAGGTCCGGACAGATGGACCGAACTCCAGTACCGCCATCCGTGATCTTCAGTCTCTGAAGAATTTTGAAAGCTTTACCAACCAGACGGAATGGTCAAGCTATGGAAAAGAACTGAACAAGCAGGCGCTTGCACAGGTAATTGACCCACTTGGAATCGACGAAAATGTAGTTGGCAAGACTGTTACATTTACAGGCGGCGCAGAAGCCGGTACAGATGCAGTATCTGTTACAGCAGTTGAGCTGACGATTGAATAAAAGGAGGAAGCATTATGTTTGATGATCCGAATGTTGTTCTCCATTGTGAAAAAATTGATAAAATTTATCCCGGAACCAAAGCTCTGGATCAGGTTTCCTTCGATCTTCTGAAAGGAAAGGTAAACGTTCTGATCGGTGAGAACGGTGCCGGAAAATCCACCCTGATGAAGATGATTGCCGGAATCGAGCAGCCTTCAGCAGGTAAGATGTACATGGACGGCCAGGAGGTTTACTTCAAGGATACCAATGCAGCCCGTGCAAAAGGTATCGGAATCATCCACCAGGAACTTTCTCTTTTCCCGAATATGACAGTTTACCAGAATATTTTTATGGGACATGAGAAAAAGAAAGGCTTTTTCCTGGATGACAAGGCCCATTCAGAGGGTGCGAAAAAAATCCTGCAGCGTCTGGAACATGAAATTCCACCGGAAACCATGGTCGGAGACCTTCGTGTAGGACAGCAGCAGATGGTGGAAATTGCACGAAACCTGAACCAGGATGACTTACGTGTTCTGATCATGGATGAGCCTACGTCCTCTCTTTCTGCAGCAGAGGTTAAGGTACTTTTTAAGATTATGAGAGAGCTTCTGGAAGCCGGAATTTCCATCGTATATATTTCCCATCGTCTGGAAGAAATCATGGAGATTGGCGATCACGTTACTATTCTTCGTGATGGAAAATACGTTGCAGATGCTGATGTAAAGGACATTGAGCTCAGCTGGATCGTAGAGAATATGGTTGGAAAGAACACCCAGTATCACCGTTTTGAGAGAAGCATTGACCTTTCCAAACAGCCGAAGGTGCTGGAAATTAAGAATATGTGCCTTCCGAAAAAAGGCGGCGGCTGGACTCTTGACCACGTAAGCCTGGATCTGAAAAAGGGCGAGGTCCTTGGTGTTTACGGACTTCTGGGAGCTGGACGAAGCGAGCTGTTTGAGTGCCTGATGGGACTTCATCCGGAACACACCGGTGATGTACTCTATGAGGGCAAAAAGTTAAATATCAAAGATGTTGCCGCCCAGATCAAAAACGGTTTTGCTCTTGTACCTGAGGATCGTCAGAGCCAGGGTCTGATCCAGACTCTTGATATCGGCAAGAATACCGCTATTTCTTCTATGAAAGATTATGTAAAAGGTCTGTTCCTTGACGAGAAAGCAGAGAATGCGGCAGTTGACGAGCAGATCAAGGATATCCATATTAAAGTGGCGGACAAGAGACTTCCAATCCTGTCACTGTCCGGTGGAAACCAGCAGAAGGTTGTAATCGGCAAAGGACTTTTGACCAAGCCGAAGATCTTACTTCTGGATGAGCCTTCCCGTGGTATTGATATCGGTGCGAAGACTGAGGTCTTTGAGATCATTCACGACCTTGCGGAAAAAGGACTTTCCATTATCGTTATCTCATCTGAGCTGAAAGAGATCATGGCAATCGCAGACAGGATCGTTGTATTGTCAAATGGCAAAAAGACCGGCGAGTTGACCGGAGATGAGATCACAGAAGACACACTTGTACGTACATCTTATGCCGGACTTGGAACCGGAAGAAATGCGTAAGCCGGGGAGGAGCAGAACAATGAATAACAAAAAATCAAATAATAATCAGTTGTTAATGACACTGTTAAAAGGACGTACCTTTATTGTACTGGTACTCCTGGTCATCTTTTTTACCATTGTAAAAGGAACCACATTCCTGTCAGCATCTACACTGACCATGGTTGCCAAGCACGTAGCCCTGTATGGAATCCTTGCACTTGGTATGACCTTCGTAATCATTACCGGCGGTATTGACCTTTCCGTTGGTTCTGTAGTCGGACTTGTTGGTATGCTTGCCGGTGGCATGATCCAGGAAGGTATTACACTGAAATTTGCAGGTGTAACCCTTTACTTCAGCGTTCCGGTAATCATTATTACCATGCTGGTTGTTGGATGCATCATCGGTGCAGTCAACGGCCTTATTGTAACAAAATTAGGTGTAGCACCATTTATCGCTACCCTTGGTACCATGTATATCTGCCGTGGTTTTGCAAACCTTCGTTCCAACGGTGCAACATTCTCTGATATCAAGGGCTATGACGGACTTGGCAACACAGGCTTCAAAATCCTTGGAAGCAATATTGCCGGCATTCCTACCGGTGTTTACATTTTCGCAGTGCTTGCAATTATTTCCGTTATCATCCTGAAGAAGCTTCCATTTGGATGGTATGTACTTGCAGTCGGCGGTAACGAGAAATCTGCCCGTCTTTCCGGTATCAAAGCAGACAAGATCAAAATTATCGTTTACATGATCTCCGGCTTCTGTGCAGCTTGGGTTGGTATGATCAACACCGCACAGCTTTCCGCAGCACATCCTGCATCTGGTGATGGCTGGGAAATGAACGCCATCGCAGCTACCGTACTTGGTGGTACTTCCATGAGCGGTGGTTCCGGAACCATTATCGGAACTGTAGTCGGTGCATTTGTTATCGGTGTTATCAATGATGGTATGACAATGTGTGGTGTATCCGAGTTCTGGCAGAAGGTTATCCGTGGTCTGGTTATCATCCTTGCAGTCGTAATCGACCAGACACAGAGAAATCTTCAGGCGAAGATGGCACTTCAGGCAAGAAACGAGAACAAATAATTAGGTAACCAACAAAATCTTTCTTAATGTTAAAATAATTTGAAAAGTTGAAAAAAATCCGAAAAAGATTTATAGTAAGAATCAGAGATGCAGGAGGAATAGCATGAAAAAATCAGGGATTTTAAATGCCCAGCTGATCCGTTGTATCGCAGAGCTGGGACATAAAGATCTGTTTATGATCGGTGATGCAGGAATGCCCATTCCAAAGGGCGTGGAGATTGTAGACCTGGTTGTATGCGGAGGGGTTCCCACCTTTAAACAGGTGATGGATGCAGTGCTGGCGGAGACAGAAGTGGAAGCCTACACCATTGCAAATGAGATTGAGGAAAAAAATCCGGAGCTTCTTGCATATATTCAGCAGAGCCTTCCTGAGGCAGAGGAGAGCAGAATTGACCACGTAGATCTGAAAAAGATGTCTGCACAGTGCAAATTTGCAATCCGTACAGGTGAGTTTACACCTTATCCGAACATAATTTTAAGAGCGGGAGTTGCATTCCCGGCATAAAATGATCAGAGAAGACGCTGCGAATAACAGGTGATAGCTTGTTTTTGCAGTGTCTTTTTTTCGCAGATGTATGGCATTATTTTACCGACAGAGGAGGAACTAAAATGAAAGTGAGTGTGAGAAAAATCAGTGAGATCACAGGATTTTCTCCGGCAACTGTTTCAAATGCACTAAACTACAAAAAAGGCGTGAATGCTGAGACATCTGCGAAGATTTTTAAAGTGGCGCAGGATCTTGGGTATTTTGAGGAAAATCATATCCGCAAAATAAAATTTGTCATGTTTAAGCGGGATGGTGCTGTGGTTGAGGATTCCCCCTTTTTTATCCAGCTGATTTCCGGAGTGGAACAGGAATGCCGCGCCTGTGGAATGGAAATGCAGATGTGTAATCTGGACAAAAGAGATCCTGGATACCAGGAGCAGGCGAAGTGGATCATGAATGACAAGGCGTCGGCGGTGATCCTTCTGGGAACAGAGATGGTGGATGCGGACATTGACCTGATCCGCGGGATGACCTGCCCGTTTATTGTGATTGATTACTGGAAAGAGGATATGAGCTTTGATGCCATGCTGATCAATAATGCAGATTCTGCGCGTATGGCTACAGAGTATCTCATTGCCAATGGACATAAAGAGCTTGGTTATCTGCGGGGAGATTTCAGGATCAAACCTTTCCGGTCTCGTTTTGCAGGATATCAGACAGCACTGCAAAAGGCGGGACTTCCCCTGAATAAGGACTATATTTTTACAATGGCAACTACCATCGACGGTGCTTACGAAAATATGAAGCGGTACTTGTCTGAGAAGGTGAAGCTGCCTACAGCCTTCTTCGCAGACAACGATATGATTGCCCTGGGGGCTATGAAAGCTATGGCAGAGTTTGGAATCCGGATCCCGGAGGACATATCCATTGTGGGATTTGACGACCTTACTTTTTCCTCAATTTCGTATCCGCCGCTGACTACACTCCGGGTGCCGAAGCAGGAGATGGGAAGAGCTGTTGTAAGGCGATTGCGGGATATTCTGAAAGATAATGACGGGATTAAGATCAAGATGCAGATGTGTACGCAGTTTATTGAGAGGGAAAGCGTGAAGAAGATATAAGAGGTACACAGTTGGGCAACTGATATTCCACGCAGGTCGGTACCGCGCTCCGGTGAACTAACGGTCAACTCTGGCTAAGACGTTCGGGAAAGCCCTCACGCCTAAGTCTATGCAGGTTGTGGATTTTACCTTCGCTAAGAGCGCACCTGAAATGACATGCTTAGGAATAGCAGTTGCCCAACTGCTATGTATTGGCGGAAACTGGATGGAATCCAAGTTTTACTTTACATTAATTTTTAATTGCCTTCATAATTGCGTCATACAGCTCGTCATATGTTTCATAAGCCGGAATCTCCGGATATTCAGCCTTGATAGCATCCGTGCTCTTGAACAGGAATCCTGCTTTACTTGCCTGGATCATGCCAAGGTCGTTGTGGCTGTCACCGCTGGCAATGGTGTCGTAGCCGATGGACTGCAGGGCTTTCACAGTGGTATATTTGGACTTTTCGCAGCGCATTTTGAAATCAGTAATTTCGCCATTTTCGCCCACTACCAGTGTGTTGCAGAAGATGGTAGGATAGCCCAGCTTTTTCATAAGAGGACCTGCGAACTGGGAAAAAGTGTCACTGAGGATGATAACCTGGGTCTGTGCTCTTAATTTGTCCAGAAATTCCCTGGCGCCTGGAAGCGGGTCGATCTTGGCGATGGTCTCCTGGATTTCTTTCAGGCCAAGACCATGCTCTTTCAGAATGTTCAGGCGGTATTTCATTAATTTATCGTAATCAGGCTCGTCTCTTGTGGTTCGTTTCAGCTCCGGAATGCCGGTCTCTTCGGCAAATGCGATCCAGATCTCCGGGACAAGCACACCTTCTAAGTCTAGGCAGACAATTTCCATAATCTCCTCCGTTCTGCAGCTGTAAAGATTGCTGCAATTGAATTTTATAGTGTTTTTCAAATCTCAATGTCAGATAAAGGGAAAGCGGTTAGGATGGTTGCTTTCACACATTATCTTATTATAGCGTAAAAAAGCCGGGAACGCTATACCTAAATTAATAATGTGAGAATGGAATGTTCCCTGTGAACTAGCGGCTGAAATGTATAATTGTCGGAAATTAGTGGAAAACAGAGAAAAAATGTCTGGTAGAAATTTGTCGCTTATATTGCCGTTTCGTGAAAAATGTGGTATATTATTAATATCTGTAGTAATATTAGACAAAATAAACAGAATAATAATGGCAGGAGTGGTTAAAATGTATAACGAAGAGTACAAGCGCTGGATGGCAGCGGATCTCGAGGATGCAGATCTGAAACCAGAATTATCTAAGATTGAAGGAAACGACGAAGAAATTAAAGATCGTTTTGCAGTAGCTCTGAAATTTGGTACAGCAGGACTTCGTGGAGTTCTTGGAGCAGGTACCAACCGTATGAATATCTATGTAGTGCGTCAGGCTACACAGGGTCTTGCTAACTGGGTGAAGACTCAGGGCGGCACTCAGACCGTTGCAATCAGCTACGACAGCCGTCTGAAGAGTGATATATTTGCGAAAACAGCAGCAGGAGTTCTGGCTGCCAATGACATTAAGGTCAGAATTTATGATGCATTAATGCCTGTACCGGCCCTTTCCTTTGCGACACGCTACTATGAGTGCAACGCGGGTATTATGGTTACCGCATCTCATAACCCTGCTAAATATAATGGATACAAGGCTTACGGCCCGGATGGCTGCCAGATGACAGATGATGCTGCGGCTATCGTTTATGATGAGATCCAGAAGACAGACGTTCTGACTGGTGCGAAATATATGTCCTTTGCAGAGGGCGTTGAGGAAGGTCTGATCCGCTTTGTTGGTGACGACTGCAAACGTGCTCTTTACGATGCAATCGAGTCACGCCAGGTTCGTCCGGGTCTTTGCAAGACAGCAGGACTGAAGCTGGTTTACAGCCCGCTGAATGGTTCCGGACTTGTGCCGGTAACCCAGATCCTGAAAGATATCGGAATCACAGATGTAACAATTGTTCCGGAACAGGAATACCCGAACGGCTATTTTACCACATGCAGCTACCCGAATCCGGAGATTTTCGCAGCTCTGGAGCAAGGACTGAAGCTTGCCAAGGAGACAGGAGCAGATCTTATGCTTGCTACTGACCCGGATGCAGACCGTGTTGGTATTGCCATGAAATGCCCGGACGGTTCCTATGAGCTGGTAAGTGGTAATGAAGTGGGAGTTCTTCTTCTTGACTATATTGCAGCTGGCCGTATCGAGAAAGGCACAATGCCGAAGAACCCGGTTGCAGTGAAATCTATCGTTTCCACACCTCTTGCAGACGCAGTTGCAGAGCACTACGGTGTAGAGCTTAGAAGCGTACTTACCGGATTTAAGTGGATCGGTGACCAGATCGCACAGCTTGAGGCTGCTGGTGAAGTGGACCGTTTCATTTTCGGATTTGAAGAGAGCTACGGATACCTTGCAGGACCGTATGTACGTGATAAGGATGCCATTATCGGATCCATGCTGATCTGCGAGATGGCTGCATACTACAGAAGCATTGGAAGCTCCTTGAAGCAGAGACTTGAGGAGATTTACGCACAGTATGGCCGCTACCTGAACAAGGTTGACAGCTTTGAATTCCCGGGACTCAGCGGAATGGACACTATGGCAGGAATCATGCAGAAATTCCGTGACAACCCGCCGGCAGACATTGCAGGCTACAAGGTAGTGAAGGTTACCGATTATAAGAAGCCTGAGGAGACCGGTCTTCCAGCAGCAAATGTTCTCATTTACAAACTGGAGAATAACGAGACAGTAGTTGTTCGTCCATCCGGAACAGAGCCGAAGATTAAGATTTATTACACTACACTGGGTAAAGATCTTGCAGAGGCAGAAGCTGAGGAAGAGAAGCTGGCTAAGGCATTGGAGCCGATGATGGCTTAAGGCTTAAGCGAAGTATATAATCGTATAGTGAATAATCGCCCCTTGCGGAATGATTCTGCAGGGGGCTTTTTGCGCTGTTTGTAAATTTTTTCTTTATTTGAAGTGAAAATCCCCATTAAGTCGTTGATTACAGTAAAGGGCAGACCATATTGTATAATGCTTGAAAAGAAAACGAGGTGACAATTTATGCTGACGCTGTTATTTATCATTTTAATGTTTGGTATATTTGGCAAAATGATCGGACTTGCCTTCCGCGCAACCTGGGGAATTACGAAAATCTTTTTTCGTCTGATATTCCTTCCCCTTGTCCTGATCGGATTAGTTCTGGGAGGTCTGATCTACATAGCACTTCCCCTTCTTGTGATAGTTGGGATTATCATGCTGGTATTGATGTAATATATTGATAGAATAAAAAATAGATGAAAATACAATCGAAAATATGTTCACTTTGCCAGATGACAAAAAGCGACAGATATGGTAGTATAGATACATCAACGAAAGAGAAATACGAAAAACACTTAAGAAATCTGAAATACGAAAGAAAGCAATAAAGCACAAAAGAATCTGAAAATACAAAAGAACTTAGAAGTACGAAAGTTCTGTGTTTCACCAAAGATTTGTAAATTACTAAAGATTCATAAGCCGCTAAAGATCAACCAAAATACCTAAGATCAATAAGAAAACGAAAGATTTTCGAAACACATCCGATAAAATTATAACAAGACACATCAGAAAAAATGGCTGGGAACTAGTTTCCCAGCCATAAATCATAACAATGTCGAATTAATCCCGTTTGAAGAATAATGTTACTGTTAACTGGTAATATTCCGCGAGGTGTTTTTATGAATAAAGTTCACAGAAAACCCGAGAATAATTTATCCTGTTCAGGCTAAATTGGAAATTTATAGCCCTTTGTAATAAAATAATGTATACTGAAAGAACATCTTAAACAAAAGTTACAGAGAAAATAAAAGTATTAGGAAGTTATAAAATGAACAGGCAGCAGGCAATGAAGCTTCTTGGCATTACCCAGGAAGATGATGAAAGGGAAATTAAGCGAAAATATCATAAAATAATCAGCCGTTTTCATCCGGACTCATTGAATGAAGTAGGGGAAGCCCATATTCAGCGCGCACAGGAGATAAATGAAGCGTACCGGATACTGAGCCAGAGCGATAGCCGGGAAATGCAGAACGTATATGGAACGGAAGTTTATGGAACAGAGGCTCATGGCACAGACAATCATAAATCTGGGAAGAGGGAACAGCATCAGGAATGGTCTGGTGAATGGAACGAGGCTGCTTTTATACCAAGGAATATTTATCTGCATTATAGTATGAATCTTTCTGAAGAAGAACGAAAGGAAGCCCAGGGGAAACTGTATTATCAGGTTGCCTGTGGAAAATATATGTGGGATCCAGAGGAAGAGGATTTCGCGCTTTTTCTTACCAGTATTCGTCATGTAGCCGCAGCCCTCCTTGAGAGAACGGAGAATGCCGTAAACGCAGAAGACTTATCTTCTGTACCAGATTTGAAGGAATACCGTTTTCGCATCCAGGCGAAGCTGTTTGAATATCTTTCTATGCAATATGTGAACCCATTGCTGGTTCTGGATTCCCTGATGAAACCAGAGAGCACAGATAGAAAAGGTCAGAAAATTTATCGGGTTAAAGCATTTCTGGCGGCAGAAGCCGCATCCCCGGAAGGCAGGCTTATAGCAAGTTTGCAGTCTGGCGAATATCTGTTTCCAAGAGCTTTCCATGGGAATCAGATTCAGCTTATGAATAAAGACAAACAGGCATTGGGGTATCTTCATATGGAAGATGACCGGCTGTATTTTTGCATTATTCCTCTTCTGAAGAGGCATGCAGCGCAGGTGAAATTTCTGGTGCAGGAAGAAGGCGGTGGAACAAATGAAAAAAATGAAGGAATTAATAATACGACGAATAGTAGTAACTTCAGAAATAGCGGCAGAGGAATAAAGCGTGGAAACAATAAGCTGAAAGTTAATATAGATTTCTATTTTCGTTTAGAGGATGAGAACTATACGTATAATAGTTCAGAGCTTAATTTGAAAATTGCAGAAATATTGAATGGATATGAGAAGTATTTGCGAAAATATGATCCGGAACAGGACCAGTTTTGTAATCTGTTTGCCCGCCTGTCCCGCTCGAATTTTCGCAGTCGTTTTCATCTGAAGGACAAGGATATACAGTATATCCGGGAGAAAGGAATGGATACCATCCGCAGTCATGCCTCAGATTTTGTGCGAATACGTCTGGCTCCGGCTCAGATTCCCAATGATGGCAAACAGACTCCAATGCGCGGGCACCCTGTATTCCTGGCTCAGCATGCTACTGGCTGCTGCTGTCGGGGATGCTTGTATAAGTGGCATAGAATTCCAGCAGGAGTGCGGCTCACAGAAGAGCAGCAGGAATACATAGTAGATGTGTTGATGGCATGGATTGAGAGAGAATATAACAGAAATGCATAGGGCTATGAAGTTGGTTTTATATATACAATCGGTAATATTAAGGTATATAAAATATATAGTTTAACTGGAATTTTGAGAAGATAAGAATGGGGAACGGTTTATGAGAATATTTCACTTATCAGATTTACACATAGGCTTGAAATTAATCAATCGTGATCTCAGAGAAGATCAGGAATATATACTGGATCAAATAATTCAGAAGGCCGCAGAGAAAGTGCCTGATGCGATCGTGATCGCAGGGGACATCTATGACAAAGCAGTTCCGTCTGCAGAAGCAGTGGAGGTGTTTGATCATTTTATCGGAAAGCTGCGAAATGCAGTTCCGGATTCTGTAATTATGATGATCAGTGGAAATCACGACAGTGCACCTCGTGTGAACTGTTTTCGGAGTGTGCTTGACCGTCAGAAAATTTATATGATCGGAATACCGCCTCAGACAGAAGAAGATCATATTGAGAAAGTGGTACTCCAGGATGAATATGGTCCGGTGAATTTTTATTTGCTTCCCTTTGTGAAGCCTTCCATGGTGAAGCTGATCACTGGCACAGACGAGAATGGAAATAATCTTTCTTACAATGATACGATCCACAGACTGATAGAACGTGAACAGGTCAACATAGACCAGAGAAACATTCTGGTCAGCCATCAATTCTATCTGCCCATGGGGGAGAATGCAGAAGAAATTGAACGAATGGACTCTGAGATCCGGACAGTAGGAAATATTGACCAGGTGTCAGCCGATATTCTGCAGAAATTTGACTATGCGGCACTGGGACATATTCATAAGCCAATGAAAGCAGGCGGCGAGTTTTATCGCTATTGTGGAACGCCGCTGGCATGCTCTGTAAGTGAAGCAGGTCAGAATAAAGGAATTATAATGGTTGACATAAAACAAAAGGGCGAAATCACTACAGAAGTAATTCCACTGGAACCGCTGCGCCAGATAAAAGTGATCAAGGGAGATTTAGAGAGTGTTCTGGCACAGCGCTGTAAAGATTATGTGACAGTAATTCTTACGGATAAGGTGGATCTGGACGTAATTGATATGCAGGATCGTCTGCGCTTGGCTTTTCCAGGGCTTTTAGAGATACGCCGTGAGACTGTGCGGCAGGCTGATTATACCAGACATGCAGACAGTGAGCGTGAATTGAATCCATTTGAACTTTGCTGCCAGTTCCTCGGAAATGCAGATGCGGAAGAGCAGGAAATTCTTCAGGAGGTTATCAATACAGTACAGGAGGTGGCGAAATGAGACCTGTGAAACTTACCATGCAGGCGTTTGGTTCCTACGGAAAACTGACACAGATCGATTTTCAGGAGCCGAATCAGAATCTGTTTCTTGTGACCGGAGACACCGGAGCAGGAAAAACAACTATATTTGATGCCCTTGTATTTGCTCTTTACGGTGAAGCCAGCTCCAGTACAAACAAGAAAGATGGTGTTGTACTGCAAAGCCAATATGCAGAGTTGAACGTTGAACCATTTGTAGAGCTTGTTTTTTCCGAAGGGACAGGAGAAAATAGCCTGCTGTATACTGTCCGCCGTGTTCCCAGACATCTGAAGCTTCTGACAAGAGGGGCGGGGAAAAATACAGGAAGCCGTGAAGTACCGGGGTCTGTCAGCCTGATCATGCCAGATGGTACCGAATATCCACAGAAGGAAGCTGACAGCAAGCTGGGGGAGATCCTCGGTCTTACCAAAAGCCAGTTTATGCAGGTTGCCATGATCGCTCAGGGAGAATTTATGGAGCTTCTTCGTGCAAAATCTGATGATAAGAAAGTCATCTTCCGGAAGCTGTTTAACACTGAATTATACCAGAATATTGTGGACGAGCTGATGAATCGCAAGCGTTCCCTGGAAAAAGAGATTGCTCAGATCAAAACTGCATGTCAGACTGAAGCTGCCCATGTGGTAATTCCCCAGGAATATGACCAGTGGCAGGAAATAGAAGGGCTAAAAAAGCAAGTTTTGAATGGGGAAATTGTAGTGATGGATTGCTTTCTGGATCATCTGGGCGAGTTATGCAGAACACTGGAGAAAAGTGTGAATTTTACCTCGAAAGAATTACAATCCGCATCAAAACTCCGCGATGAAAAAAGGGATATCTACAACAGTTCCATTCAGCTGACGAATTTATATGCGCAGCTGGAAAGCGCTGAGGTTCAGCTTTCTGAATGTGGGAAAGTGGAAGCACAAATAGGGGAAAAGACCATTCTGTCAGAGAAAATTAAGAAAGCATACGAAATAAAAGGCGAATACGCACGCTGTCAGGATGCCTTGCGTAATATGCAGACATGTGAGAGTGCCTTAAAGGAGCAGCAGGAACGAGCTCCTTTATTAAAAGAACAGTCACAATCTGCCATTCAGACAGCGAAGGCGGTGAAAGAAATGGCAGAGAAGGAGCTTAAGGCGTACACCACTATTTATGAGCGCGTGAATAAAGAAGTGAAGCTCCTTAAGCAGATCAAGGAAGCAGAAAAAAGTGTAAAGACCAGCCAGCAAAATCTGACCGCAGCGCAGGCCGCAGACCGCAAAGCCAGAGAAGATCTGGAGAAAATGGAGAAGCGGGAAGCAGACTGGAGGGCTCAGTCAGAGAAGCTGACCGACACTAATGAGAAAATTGCTGTCTGGAAAGGGAAAAATCAGGAACTGGAAGTACTTGGCATTGAAGTACAAGAAACGGAAGACCTTCTTAAAGGTGTAGAAACACAGAAAAAACTGGCGAAGAAAGCACGAGAGACATACCAGAAGAATAGAACCAGATATGACGCAAAGAGCCAGGAATATGAGTCTATGCGGAGAATTTTTCTGGATGAGCAGGCTGGTTTTCTGGCGCGCGAGCTTCAGCCAGGGAAACCATGTCCTGTATGCGGTGCAATAGAACATCCGAATCCATGCATAGCTTCTACCCTTCATAGAGATCTCACCCGTGAGCAATTGGAAGTGGCAGAAAAAGAAGTTTCTGAGCTTCGAAACAGGCAGGAACAGTCTGCCGGTGAAGCAAGGTCAGCCGTGGATATAGTTGCAGAAAAAGAACGACTTTTGGAAGAGACAGGAAGGAAGCTGTACACGCGTATTTTAAATGATCATGAGCAGTTTCCGGAAGCAGGAATGCTGGAAGTATTTGATTCTTTAGGAGACAATATAAAAAATTTCCAGGCGAGCAGAAATTCAGAAGTCACTGGTGCAGCCCAGGATCAGATGGCGGATAACGAGTGTAATTGGAATGTATTGCTGAAGCAGATACAGACACTTCTTGGAACCTGGAAAACTTTATTACAGGAAGAGGGTGCAAGACTTAATACAGCCCAGAAAACATTGCGTAATCTTCAGGATGCTCTGAGACAGGTAGAAGAGCAGAAGAAATCAGGAAAAACTGCCGTAGAGGAATGTGGACAAAAGCTGACTGCGGCAGCAGCGTCAGCCAAGAGCGCAGAAGCTCTTCTGAAGCAGCTGAATGATTCCCGGGAATATCCATCAGAAGAGGCGGCTATGACAGAGTTTAATCAGGCAAAAGGAAAATGGAAAGCTGCAGAAGCTGTTTCCAAGGAAGCTGAAAAGAAAGAAAAAGCGTCTTCTGAAGAGCTGGTTAACTGTACCAGCTTGATTAAACGATTTGAAGGGGAACTTCCAGATCACAAGAAGCTTTACCAGGAGCGGCAGGCCTTTTATCAGACTTTGATGAATGAGAAGAATATGACAGAGGCAGAATGGGCGGATATAGCAGAGAACTATACCCGTGAAACAGCGGAGATTTTGCAAAAAGAAGCAGATAGCTGGCAGCGAAAAAAACTAGCCGCACAGACCACTGCAGAGACAGCTGGAAAAGCCATAGATGGTAGGAGCAAGCCGGATATGGAAGCTGCCAAGTCCCAGATGGAGGAAGCTGAGAAAGTACGGCTTCAGACTCAGACGAAACTGGAACTTTATAAAGAACAGTATAAAGCTGATAAAGAGGCATATGATATTCTTAGCCCTCAGATGGAGAAGCGAGGTAAAATCATTGAAAAGCATACCAAGCTGGAAACTCTTTATAAGCTGTTGTCTGGAAATATGTCCGGAAACCGTATGGATCTTGAAACTTATGTGCAGAGATATTACCTGGAGAAGATTCTTTATGCGGCCAATCGCCGCTTTGCGAATATGTCTGCCGGACAGTTTGAACTTCGTATGGTAGACGAGGAGAATGCGGGGAAAGGCAAGAATCGTGGTCTGGATCTTATGGTATATTCTAATGTTACCGGCAAAGAGCGTGAAGTCCGTACCCTTTCCGGAGGAGAATCCTTTATGGCAGCCCTGGCATTGGCACTTGGAATGGCAGATCAGATCCAGGAGAGCTCTGCAGCGATACATCTTGATGTAATGTTTGTGGATGAAGGCTTCGGTTCCCTTGATGAGCATTCCAGAGAACAGGCGGTAAAGGTTCTTCAGGAACTGGCGGGAGGAAGCAAGCTGATTGGAATTATTTCTCATGTGACTGAGTTGAAACAGGAGATCGAAGATCAGCTGATCGTCAGCAAAGACGAGAAAGGAAGTCATGTGAAGTGGCAGATAAGCTAAAGACTGCCACGTAAATAATATCGGGAAGCTTAATAGCTTCCCGATAGAGAAAAATTATAGATTTTTTACAAAATTAATAAATTCCTCCAGCTCACTGTAATCACGAATCTGACAGTTTGCCAGACGCTGTATTTCCTTTTGATTTTCTTCATGAGAGTCGTACACAGCAGTGGTATAGAAGCCATCTTTCTTAGCTGTAGTAAGGGCATGAAGAGAATCTTCAAAGACCATGGTATTGGTTCGGTCAGTGCCAAGAAAGTTCAAGGCTTCCCGATAAATGGTTGGTTCGTCCTTTCCGGCACCCACAGAGGAGCAGGTAAAGATTTCACTGAAATAATCAAGCACTTCGCAACGTGCCAGGGCAGCTTCCACGAGGGAGCGCTCTGTAGCAGTGGCAATACACATTTTGACTCCGGTCTCATGAAGCTGAGCCAGAAATTCTTTCAGATGAGGCTTCAGCTGAGCTTCATAGCGGTAGAAATCATCTACAATTGCTACAGCACTCTTGATCAATTCATCTTGGGTCTGTTTTACACCATAGTGCTCAATAAAATAGTCAGCTGCCTGGTGGAGACTCATAGTGGCGATTGCTTCATCCAGATCCGGTTCAGGTTCAATTCCCTGGTTTCGCAGGTAATTTTCGCCTACATGATCCCAGGCTGACATAGAATCCAGAATCGTACCATCCAGATCCCAGATGGCACCCCTTAACATGAAATTCCTTTCCTGGAAGATGCATTGTCTTTGGAAATACAAGTAGAATCTTTCATTTTGAGAGTAAGCTCTTTAAGCTCTCTGGTTGCTTTTGTAATATCTTCAGCTGCAAAGATGGCACTTACAACTGCAATTCCGCAGATACCGCTTCCAGCCAGCTCCATTACATTGTCATGTGTAATTCCACCGATAGCAATAACGGGAATATTTACAGCCTCACATATTTGTTTTATAGTTTCATGGCTGATATTGCCGGCATCTTTTTTGGTTCCGGTTTGGAATGCGGCACCTACTCCCAGATAATCTGCGCCATTTTTTTCAGCAAGAACAGCCTCTTCAACTGTATGCGCAGAAACGCCGATGATTTTGTCAGAACCGAGGATGGCTCTGGCATTACCAGCAGCCATATCCTCCTGCCCTACATGAACGCCATCGGCATTGATTTCTTTTGCAATTTCTACATTGTCATTGATCACGAATGGTACATGATAGCGCGCACATAACTCTTTGATTTCCGCAGCTTCTTTGAGAAAACTATCTGTATCCAGATTTTTTTCGCGTAGCTGAATGAAGGTAGCCCCACCTTTTAAGGCTTCTTCGACCTGGTCATATAAAGTTCTGCCATTTAACCAGCTGCGGTCAGTAACGGCATAAAGTAAAAGATCTTTTTTACTACAGTTCATTGGTAAAACCTGCCTTTCATATGTAACATGTATTTTAATCAGTAAGAAAATCTTAATTCATTATATAAAGCAAAATCTGGAAAGTAAAGGTAATTATTAAGCTAGAGCGTGTTTCTGCGAAGATTGTGAACCGTAATGTTTGTCACACGAACAGGAACCTGTACATTGAAAAACAAAAAGTGATATGTTAGACTAATATTAAAATTGCGTTTTGTTGGTTTGCAAAAAAGAGAGGAAGGTTTGATTATGGATCAATTTGAGAGGATGAAGGTGACGCGTCAGGCGATGAATGGCAGGATGTGTCTGATGTTTGGTGGTATTTTCCTGATGTTTTCAGCCATTACCTCCACGATCATGTATGGAATCAATTTCTTTATGACAGCTCTGGAAGCAGACAAGGGAACTGCAGAGTATGTAGAACTTCTTGAGAATGCCGGAGTGGGAAGTGGACTTCTGAAAGGGATTGGTATTTGTTTTATTGCAGTAGGAATCTGGGAAGCTGTAGTTGGATTTCTATCTGTAAGGAACTCCAACAGAGTAGATAAGAGCAGATTTTCTGTGAAACTGGCCATATCGCTTCTTATAACAGAGATTATCATGCAGGTAATTCTGTTTTTTACAGGATTGATGAATCTGGGGCTTCTTTTTACAGCCATTGTACTTCCGCTGTTTTTACTTTGGGGTGCCACCCGTTTAGGCAAAGTTGCCAAGGCTGATCCGGAACGCAAATTTGCAGTAGACCCAGCCAGGAAGAAATCCTCCCAGCAATCTCAACCGGCCGCCCCGAAGAAGAGCATTCGTGAGAGAGCCGCTATGCAGGCGCGAGAAGATGCAGTGGTACCAGAGAAACAAGATACTGTAGATGAGGAAAATATTGCAGATTCAGAAGAGTCAAATTAGAAACTCAAAGTATGAATATAAGCATTATTGGAAAATGTAGTGGGTATAAGCGTCATAGGAAAATGCAGTGGGAAAATTGTTAAAGATATATAACCTGTGAAATTGTATGAGCTGTAGTTAGTCGTTGTTGCCGATAATATGATTTGCATGTAGCTATTAAGGTATAAGAATTAGAGACTGTTTATGATTCAACACCGGATAAAGGAAAGAGAACCACAGTATATGGACATGAAAGAAATCATCACAGAAGCAGCCCGTAAGCTGGTTCTGGAGAAAAAAGTAAAGAAGCTTACAGTAAAGGATATTGTGGAAGAGTGCCAGATCACCAGGCAGGCATTTTACTACCATTTCGAAGGAATACCGGATATGATTCAGTGGAGCATAAAGCAGGGAACCAGGCGGCTGCTGGAGGCGTGCAAAGAGCAGGGCGGCGCAGAAGCAGCGCTGAAGTATCTGTTTGTTTTTGCCATCAATGCTATACCTGAAGTGCGAAAAGGAATAGAAAGTAATTATGGAAAAGAACTGGAACAAACCCTTATGCAAGGAACCTACCAGTTGTTTGAGAGCATTGTGGAAGAAGAAAATCTGTACCAGAACTACAGCCGCCAGGAACTGAAACTGATCCTCCGTTACCACAGCCATGCTATCTTTGGTATTCTCCAGGACTGGACCCCGGAGGATACGAAGAATCTGGATATGATCGTACACGAAGTCTATTTGATCATGATGGGAAAGAATGCTCCAGAAGAACTATAAAATATCGTTTGACTGTATTTACAGGAAATGGAGGCGGCAAAGTATGGGCTATGATCTTCCGGAAAGGGTTGTAAAAGATATTGTAACGTTTGCTAAGAGGTATTCTGTCAGGAAAGTTATATTGTTTAGATCGCGTGCAAGGGGAAACAATACAGAAAGAAGCGATATAGATATAGCGGTATATGGCGGAGACTGACTGGGAATAGAATCCGGAGGCCGGATGCAAATACATGGAGGAAACTAAATAAGAGATCAAACGGGCGAGGTGTATTTTTTACACTTTGCCCGTTTTGTCTATACACGGTGAAATTTCTGACTATCGACACTTTCTTTTGCTTGTACTAGAATAAAATCATTAGGATTACGGAGCGTGATTGTGACGCACATTTTGCAGAAAGCCTTTTTCCAACACGCTTTAGAGAATGTTTGAGGAAGGCCAGAAATGATAACGTAATCCGCAAGGAGAGGAGGGAACCATATATGGCACATGAAATTTTATCCGTAAAAATGTACGAGCTGGATAAAAAACTGGAACAGACCCACAGTCGGATTCAGCTGGCAGAGAGTATAGATGCGGAAAGACTCCACCAACAGATTCAAGATCTTCGACAGGAATGTCAGGAAAGCCGTATCACTTTGGAAAACAGACTTCGCCATTCCAAGACAGACTGTGTAATGAAGCTGGCTGGCGTCTACGACCAGATAGAGGCAGCAGTTGGAAAAGTGCTGGAGGCAGAAAACATAAATTTGAAAAATAAGGAGCCAATATTTGGAAATGTGCTCCCGGGAACGGAGGAGAAAATCCTCACCGCAGAATACGCCCTTGATTTTGCAATGCAGGCAGTAAACCGGGCACTTCTGGTATCACTGGAGGCTATTGAAGCCCAGCGCCTGGAAGAGAAGAAAGAGGCAGAAGAGTAGGCACTATTAGTTTACATAAGAAAGGACTACAACCATGAAAGAAGTAAAAACCCCAAAAAAGCCGTTGATCTACTATTACGGCATTGTGCTTCTGGTGCTGATCGTCTTTAATCTGGTGGTTTCCCCAATTTTGATGGAGCATCAGGTAGAAGAAACCGATTACGGTACCTTCATGAGCATGATCAATGACAAAAACATCGGTAAAGTAGAAGTAGAAGATAACCAGATCGTCTTTACCGACAAGAATAATGAAAAAATTTATAAAACCGGTCTTATGAATGACCCCGATCTCACCGACCGTCTGTATGAGTGCGGCGCAACCTTTGCCAAAGACATTGACCAGCAGACCTCCCCGATTCTCAGCTTCCTGGTAACCGGACTTTTGCCTCTGCTCATTTTCATAGTTCTTGGAAATTATATGGCGAAGAAGCTGATGGAACAGGCTGGCGGCAAAAACTCCATGGCATTTGGCATGGGGAAAAGCAATGCAAAGGTTTACGTTCAGTCCAGTGAAGGAATCCGTTTCTCAGATGTAGCCGGAGAGGATGAAGCCAAGGAAAATCTTGCAGAGATTGTAGATTACCTTCACAACCCGAAGAAATACACAGACGTGGGAGCCTCCATGCCGAAAGGCGTTCTCCTTGTAGGCCCTCCAGGTACTGGTAAAACAATGCTTGCCAAAGCCGTTGCCGGAGAAGCGAATGTTCCATTCTTTTCCATGTCCGGCTCTGAATTCGTAGAAATGTTTGTAGGTATGGGTGCTTCCAAGGTTCGTGATCTTTTTAAGCAGGCGAAAGAGAAAGCCCCATGTATCGTATTCATTGATGAGATCGACGCCATCGGTAAAAAACGTGACGGCCAGGTTGGTGGCAACGATGAGCGTGAGCAGACACTGAACCAGCTGCTTACAGAGATGGATGGTTTCGAAGGCAACAATGGGGTTATCATTCTGGCAGCTACCAACCGCCCGGAATCCCTTGACCCGGCACTTACCCGTCCAGGACGTTTCGACCGCCGCGTACCAGTTGAGCTTCCCGATCTTGCAGGACGTGAAGCAATTCTGAAGGTTCATGCAAGAAAAATCAAAGCATCCGATGATGTGGATTTTCACACCATCGCACGTATGGCATCTGGTGCATCCGGAGCCGAGCTGGCAAATATTGTAAACGAAGCAGCACTTCGTGCAGTCCGTGACGGACGTACAATCGTTACAGAAGCAGACCTGGAAGAGAGCATTGAAGTGGTAATCGCTGGTTACCAGAAGAAAAACGCAGTTCTCTCTGACCAGGAGAAAAAAGTGGTTTCCTATCACGAAATCGGACATGCCCTGGTGGCAGCCCTTCAGAACCATTCCGCTCCTGTTCAGAAGATTACTATTATTCCGCGTACTTCTGGTGCACTCGGCTATACCATGCAGGTAGAAACTGGTGACAAGTATCTGATGACAAAGAAAGAACTGGAAAATAAGATTGCAACCTTCACTGGCGGACGTGCTGCAGAAGAAATCGTGTTTGGCGAGATTACCACAGGCGCTTCCAACGATATCGAGCAGGCAACCAAGATTGCCAGAGCTATGATCACTCGCTACGGAATGACCGACGAGTTCGACATGGTGGCTATGGAAACCGTTTCCAACCAGTACCTTGGCGGCGATGCATCCCTTTCCTGCTCTGCAGATACCCAGAAGGAAATCGATGAGAAGGTCGTAGAATTAGTAAAGCGAGAACATGAAAAAGCCAAAAAGATCCTGACAGACAACCGTAAAAAACTGGATGAACTGGCTATGTTCCTTTATGAAAAAGAAACGATAACTGGCGAAGAGTTTATGAAAATTTTAAATAACAAAGAGGAGAGTGAGGAAAAATGAGAAGACGTTCACGTTATGGCTGGCTGGAACTCATTGAGGGAATCCTGCTGATCCTTCTTGGGATTTATACGTTGTGTAATCCGGGCGGCATGCTCCGCGGAATTACCTTTGCGTATGGTTTTCTTGCTGTCATCACCGGAATTTCAGATATTGTATTTTATGCAAAAACAGAGCGCTATATCGGCTTCGGACCTACCATTGCTCTGGTGACTGGAATTTTAAGTCTCCTTGCCGGACTAATGCTTCTGATGTACCCAAATGCCGGAGAGCTGATTATGACCCTGCTTCTCCCAATCTGGTTCATCGCTCATTCTGTTTCCAGATTGACCCACATCCCTCTGGTCCGTCTGGCAGGAAAATTTTACTATTACTTTACCTTGATTGTAAATATCCTTGGAATCATCCTTGGTTGTCTGATGATCATCTGGCCGTGGGTAGCGTTGTTTTCAACGGGCTTTATTATTGGCGGTTATCTGATCCTTCTTGGAATCGACTGCGTGGTGATGGCCTGCAGTGACATGGATGCCGGGTGGATGTAGAAACAGGATGTATTTACCGGTTGACACAAGAAACTACGAGGTGATAAAATCAAGATGAAATAAAAAACTGCAGCTCGCAATAAAGGAGATTTACATATATGGCAACACTTAAGGATGTGGCGAAGGCCTCAGGCCTAACGGTAGGAACAGTTTCCAGAGTCCTGAATAACAGAGGATATATCAGTGATAAGACCCGTGAGAAAGTATATCAGGTGATGAAAGAGCTGAATTATCAGCCTAATGAGACAGCTCGCGCACTGTCAAAGCAGAAGAGTAATACGATAGGAGTTATTTTGCCGAATATTGAACATCCTTATTTTGCCAAGGTACTAAGCCGTTTGGAGCGAGAGGCTGCAAAGCAGGGATATCGTATCATGCTTTTTGTTTCCAGGTATAAAGAAGAACGTGAGGAACAGTGTATTGAGATGTGCAAGAGCGAAAGAGTGACCGGCGTTGTTCTTTGCAGTGGAAGTTTTGAAACTGAGAAATTTGAAGATCTTGATTTCCCGTTGATCACATTGGAACGTTCTATGGATGAAGGGACATCCGGGATTGAATGTGATAACTATCAGGGCGGTGTGCTGGCAACGGAGCTTCTGATTGAGAAAGGCTGCAGGAAGCTGATGTTTATCGGCGGAGTAAGTGCAGGGGTTGACATTCATATGCCAGGAGATCTCCGCGAGGTTGCATTTCGTGATATCTGTAAGAATCGAAATGAAGAAAATGTGGTTATGGTAACGGATAACCGTCTTTTTGATTCTCTGGAATATTATGAATATGTAAGACAGGCACTGGTGGATAATCCTGATGTGGACGGTGTATTTGCCAGTTCAGATGTTATTGGTGCCTATGTACTGCAGGCATGCGCAGATCTGGGAATCAAGGTTCCGGAGCAACTGAAGATCGTAGGTTTTGATGATGTGAATATTGCCCAGTTTACAAGTCCGGGACTTACGACAATTCATCAGCCTGTGGAACAGATGGCAGAATTGGCAGTAGCAGCTATTGCGCAGATTGATGAGGGGAAAGTTGTACCTACTAAGACAGTATTTCCGGTTACACTGGTTGAGCGAGGGACGACTTGAACGCAGATAAGCATTTCCCCGCTTCAAGTGCGCGGAGCACTAAGCGGCGAGTGAGGGGGGATGCTTCTGTCAGTGGGAGCCTTCAGCTCCCACTGACAGATCGCGAAGCGACTGCGTTCATGAGCAAACAGCGAAGCGGATTGCGAATGTCCGCTTTACTGAATTGTTAATATTTTTTTATCTTCGAAAAATTTTCCAGTCAGTTGTCATATTGTGTATTCTGGGGTGTTTTTGAAACATTTCAGAATACAATATGACAGCTGATTTTTTGTATAGCAGGAAATTACTCTGTAATATTTCTGCTATACAAAAAAACGCTTCGCGCGGAATTGATCAGATGCATAAGGAATATGACATGCGGTTGTGATAAAAAATGAAGCAATTTTCGTAAAAAACAAGAAAAATAAAATAAATGAACTACAGACACGAAAAAAGCATGTAAAAGTGCACAAAACATAAAGAGCTAAATAGTATAAATGTAACAAAGTGATGTGAAATGGACAAAAATATATGACAACCGCTTGACATATTTGAGACGCAATGCTATCATACAACCATAAAGAAAACGTCCGAACAAGAACGTAAAAAACAGGAGGAAGCAAAAATGAAAAAACGTATTTCAATGGCAATTGCAGTTGCAACTGCAGCAGCAACAATGGCAAGTGTATCTGTACCGGTTATGGCAGACGATGTGAACATCACAATTTTTAACTCCAAGATGGAGGTTCAGAGCCAGTTCGAAGAATTAGCTGCTCAGTATGCAGAAGAGACCGGCGTTGGCGTAGAGGTTTATTACAATAGTGATACAGTATCTGCTCATCTGGCTACCAGATATTCTGCGAATGATCCATATACAATCGCTATGGTAGACCCGAAAGATATCTATTCACTTGCAGCAGACCATGCAATTGATTTAAGCGATCAGAGCTGGGTTAATGAGACTGATTACGCAATCGGAGTTGACGGACAGATCAATGGTTTCCCGACCTGCCTTGAAGCACGCGGTGTTATTTACAATGCAGATGCAATCGAAGCAATCACAGGCGAGACCTTCAATCCGGATGATTACAAGACACTTGATTCTTTTAAAGAGCTTCTTGAGAAACTGAAAGAAGGTGGAATGGAAACACCTACCGGTATCATGAAAGAGGACTGGTCCCTTGCAGCTCACTTCCTTGCTGAGGTTTACGAGCAGCAGCCAGATGTAGAAGCATTTGTTTCCTCTCTTTATGAAGGAACAGCAGACCTTGCAAACAATGAGAAATTCAATTCTCTTATGGACTTCTTCGATGTAATGATGGAGAATAACTACGCAAAAGATTCTGCAATCGCTGCAGAGCGTGAGACAACCGAGATGATGCTTGCTGAAGGACAGATCGCATTCATGTTCGGAGGAAACTGGGACTGGTCTGTAATCAATGCATATGATTATACAGAGAATATGGGAATGATGCCGGTACCGCAGAACACAGATGACGGATCCAATGAGAAGCTTGTTGGTGGAGGTTCCAAATTCATGATGATCGATTCCTCTGATGCAACAAGTGATGAGCAGCGTCAGGCAGCTAAGGACTTCCTTACATGGCTTGCTGATTCCGATGAAGGACAGAGCTTCATTGCTGAGACATGTGCACTTGTACCTGCATTCTCTAACAATGAAAAAGAAGTATCCGATCCACTTGGAAAATCTGTTAAGAAATATGCAGATGAAGGCTCTCTGATTGATAACTACAATTACCTTCCGGATGATCATCTTTCCATTTGTGGTGCAACCTTCCAGAAATATCTCGCAGGACAGATTGACAGAGCTGAGTTTGCAGCAGAGATTGAAGACTACTGGAAGAACACAACTCCTGTAGAGCACTAAGAATTATCCTTTGGTAACAACTTATTAATTTAACAAACATACTGTAGTTTTATAGAAATTTGCCACCCCTCAAGAGGCTGCACGCCTGTGCCATGCGGCGTGCGGCCTCTTTCCCTCACAAAAAGAAAAGTACTGGATTATAGATTTTCGGAGGCAGCGGGAAAAGGGTGGAGACAAAAAAGAAAAGGGAAAGGGGATCGTGATTATGGAACAAAACACCATGAAATATAAAGTAAAACAGTACTTGATGTTCGCTGGCGTTTCCACTGTCCTGTTTAGTGCAGTTGTAATCCTTCCATTTATCTACGGATTATATCTTACATTTACAAGCTGGGACGGTGTTTCAAAAGACAAACCATTTGTTGGACTGGCAAACTACATTGCTACATTCCAGGATGCAGCTTACTGGCAGGCACTTGGACGTACCTTGATTTATTCTGTTATCGCTGTAATTTTGGTAAACGTGGTAGCATTTTTCCTTGCATACCTTCTTACCAGCGGAATTAAAGGTCAGAACTTCTTCCGTGCAGGCTTCTTTGTTCCGAACCTGATCGGTGGTATCGTACTTGGTTATGTATGGAAATTCGTATTTAACCGTGCATTTGTATCACTTGGAAAATCTCTTTCTGTAGGTGCTCTTTCCACCTCCTGGCTGGCAACCACCAACGGTGCAATGGCATGTCTGATCATCGTATCTGTGTGGCAGTACGCAGGATATATGATGCTGATCTATGTAGCCGGATTTATGAGCGTATCCAAGAGCCTTATGGAAGCAGCCCAGATCGACGGCTGCACCAAGACACAGGCAACCATTAACGTAACGATCCCACTTATGAGATCTTCTTTTGTACAGTGTCTTTTCTTAACGATCACAAGATGCTTTATGGTATATGATGTAAACCTTTCCCTGACAAAAGGTGAGCCATTTAACTCTTCTGTAATGGCAGCTATGCACGTATACAATCAGGCATTTACTTACAAAAATTACGGTACCGGCCAGGCAGAGGCATTAATTCTGTTTGTTGTCTGCGCAATCGTAGGAGTTACTCAGGTTTACATTGGTAAGAAAGGGGAGGTGGCAGCATGATGGATGAAAACAAAAAAGCAGCTCAGAAGAAAAAAGTCAGCCATTTTATTACAATAGCAGTGCTGGTTATCCTGTTTCTGGCATTTATCTTCCCGTTTATCATGGTAATTTTCAATGCGTTTAAGACAAAAGGTGATATCACGGCAGATCCGCTGGCACTGGTTGGCTCTCACGGCTTTATTCTGACTAACTTTACAGATGCCATGAAAAAGATGAACTTTGCAACATCTTTTACAAACTCTCTTTTGATTACTACAGTTTCTACGATCCTTACAATTATGCTTTCTGCAATGACAGCGTTTGTAATTGTTCGTAATAAATGGAAAGCATGCGGTATTCTGTTTTCCCTGATGATTGCATCTATGGTTATTCCGTTCCAGGTACTTATGATCCCGCTGGTTTCTCTTTACGGTGGTATCTTTGGAGTACTGAACAGCCGTATTACTCTGATCCTTATGCATGTGGGATTTTCCCTTTCCATGGCAACATTCATGTTCCACGGTGCAATTCACACCAGCGTTCCGATGGAACTGGAAGAAGCAGCATTTATTGATGGATGTACCAGATGGCAGACATACTGGAAAATTGTATTTCCGCTTCTGAAACCAACCATCGCAACAGTTGCGATTATTGATGCAATGGCATTCTGGAATGATTACCTTCTTCCAAGCCTTGTTCTCGGACGTAAAGAACTGTATACTCTTCCGATTGCAACACAGGCATTCTATGGTACTTATTCAACAGACCTCGGACTGGTAATGGCCGCCCTCCTTCTGGCTATGCTCCCGATCCTGGTTCTGTATCTGTTCCTGCAGCGTTACATCGTTGAAGGTGTTACCTCCGGAGCAGTAAAAGGCTAAAACCAAAATGGGGTCCAAAGATAGTGATATTTTTGGGCTCCATAAGTGCTATCTTGAAATGTGTTTTGAATAATAAATAACAACAGGAGATATGATTATGATAAGTCAGACTTTAAGAGATGCCAGAAGATACGAAGATGCAATGGCTCAGAATATTACACCTTTGGAGAGACCGGAATTTCATTTATCTCCAAAAGTTGGATGGATGAATGACCCCAATGGTTTTTCTTATTACAAAGACAAATTTCATTTATTTTACCAGTATTATCCATATGATTCCCAGTGGGGACCAATGCACTGGGGACATGCGGTAAGTGATGACCTTCTTCACTGGGAATACCTTCCGGCAGCCATTGCCCCGGACATGCCATATGATTATGTGGGATGTTTTTCAGGAAGTGCCATTACGCTTCCAGATGGAAAACAGCTTTTCATGTACACCAGTGTGCGAAAAGAAGCACAGCCGGATGGAGGTGTCCGCGACATACAGACACAAAGCCTTGCAGTTGGTGATGGAATGGACTATGAAAAGGATGTACGCAATCCGATTCTTACGGCAGAAGACATGCCGGAAAACAGCAGTCCCTTTGATTTCCGTGATCCGAAAATGTGGAAATGCGAGGATGGCACTTACCGCTGCGTGATCGTAAATGACAGAGCGGACGGAACAGGCGGCCGTATTCTTCTGTATAGAAGTGAGGATGGGTTTAACTGGGAGTTTGAATCCGTAATGCTTTCTAATGATGGCAGATTCGGAAAAATGTGGGAGTGCCCGGATTTCTTTACCCTGGATGGAAAAGACGTAGTACTCGTAAGCCCTCAGGATATGCTTCCAAAAGACTTTGAGTACCACAATGGTGACGGAACTCTTTGCCTGATTGGTAAATTTGATGAGGAGACCAAAACCTTTATCCCGGAAAAAGACCAGGCAGTGGACTATGGTATTGACTATTATGCAATGCAGACAGTGGAAGCACCAGACGGAAGAAGAATTATGATCGGCTGGATGCAGAACTGGGACACATGCGCGAATAACAGAATTCCGAAGGGGAAATGGTTTGGACAGATGAGCCTTCCGAGAGAGCTTTCCATTAAAGACGGCCGCCTGATCCAGAAACCGGTTCGGGAAATTGAGAAGCTTCGCACAAATAAGACAGAATATAAGAATGTTGCTTTTGAGGATGTAATTCGTCTGGATGGCATAGAGGGAAGATGCGTGGATATGGAAATCACTCTTCGCCCGGCAGATGCGCAGAATATTTATAAGAAATTTGCAGTGCGTTTTGCCCAGAATGATACGTACCATACAGCAGTAAGCTTCCGCCCTTATGAATCCGTATTGAAAATTGACCGTAAGTTCTCCGGTTCCAGACGCGCAATTATCCATCAGAGAAGAAGCCTTGTGAATAGTGAAAATGGAGAAATTAAGCTTCGGCTGATCCTGGATCGCTTTAGTGCTGAGATTTTTGTAAATGATGGAGAACATGTGATGACTGCAACGATTTATACAGATCTGGAGGCAGATGGAATTTCCTTCTTTGCAGATGGCAAAGTGGAGATGGATGTTACAAAGTACGAGCTGAAGTTTTGAGAATTGCCAGTAGATACGAGGAGGATATAAAGTGAAGCAAAGAGAGAAAACAGATAAGATCTTTCAGGATCGTATGGCAAAGAAAACAGATGAATTACGCTGGCTGTACATGGAGCTTTATGGAAATGATTCCATGTTTTTCGAGTTATGCGATCAGCTGCACCGCTTCTATGAAGAACGAAGCAGCACATTGAAGGCACTGGATCAAAAGCGTGAAGCAGATCCGGGCTGGTATAAGAAAAATGACATGCTTGGCATGATGTTTTACATAGACAATTTTGCAGGAAACATGAAAGGTGTGGAAAGCAAGCTTGACTATCTGGAAAAAAACAACGTAAATTACATTCATCTGATGCCGTTTCTGGATACGCCGAAAGGCCGTTCTGATGGCGGTTATGCAGTGGCTGATTTCCGTAAAGTACAGGAAAATCTGGGAACGATGGATGATCTGGAGGCACTTGCCGGTGCCTGCCACAAAAAAGGCATCAGCCTGTGTATGGATTTTGTTATGAACCATACTTCGGAAGACCATGAATGGGCAAAAAAAGCCCGCCAGGGCGACGGGGAATATATGAGCCGTTATTTCTTCTACGACAATTCGTATATTCCATCCCTCTATGAGAAAACAGTGCCTCAGGTATTTCCGACCACAGCTCCGGGTAACTTTACCTGGCTGCCGGAAATCGGGCATTATGTAATGACCACCTTTTACCCCTATCAGTGGGATCTGAACTATGGAAATCCTCGGGTTTTCAATGAGATGATGTATAATTTCCTTTTCCTTGCAAACAAGGGAATTGATGTAATCCGAATTGATGCAGTTCCCTATATCTGGAAAGAGCTGAACACACCATGCCGGAATCTTCCGCAGGTACACACCATTGTGCGTATGATGCGCCTGATCAGCGAGATTGTATGCCCGGGAGTGATTCTTCTTGGAGAAGTAGTTATGGAGCCTGAAAAGGTTGTGCCATACTTTGGAACTGTAGAAAAACCGGAATGCCATATGCTTTACAATGTAACTACAATGGCAACTACATGGCATACCGTTGCCACCAGGGACGTGCGTCTTCTGAAAAAACAGCTTGATATTGTAAATGGTCTGCCGAAGGATTACGTATTCCTGAATTATCTGCGCTGCCACGATGATATTGGCTGGGGACTGGACTATGCCACACTTCAGCAGGAAGGCATTGAAGAACGTTCTCATAAGAAATATCTCAATGACTATTTCCAGGGCTTTGCAGGGGAGAGCAACAGCCGCGGAGTGCTTTACAATGAGGATCCGGTAACTGGAGATGCAAGATTCTGCGGAACCACCGCTTCCATGTGCGGTATTGAGAAGGCGGGATTTGAGAAAAACAAAGCGGCAATGGAAAAAGCAATCCAGCTGGATGTTATGCTTCATGCCTATATGTTCATGCAGTCAGGAATTCCTGTGATCTACAGTGGAGATGAAATCGGACAGGTAAATGATTATTCATACAAAAATGATCCGGACAAAGCACCGGATTCCCGATACATTCACAGAGGGGCTATGAATTGGGATCGCGCAGCCATGAGCGGCAACGCCAGAACTGTGGAGGGTAAATTGAACAAACGTCTGCTCCAGCTGGAAAAAATCCGCAAAACAGAGAAGGCATTTATGACAAATGCGGATACCTGGACTGTGGATACATGGGATAACAGTATTCTCTGCATTGGCCGTTATTATGAAGGAGAGAAAATTTACGGCCTGTTTAACTTCAGTGAATATGATAAGACCGCATGGATTAATGAACGTGATGGAATTTATAAGGATCTGATCACTGGACAGGAGATGGAGGCTGCAGGTGTAAATGTGCCTGCATATGGCTTCTTCTGGCTGAAAAAAATTAACTGATGAAGAAACACCCGGGAACAGAGGATTGTCTCTGTACTCCCGGGTGTTTTTTGTGAACAAAGTTCACAGAAAACATGAGGATTAAGTTTGCGCAGCAAATGCTACTTCTTGTGCTTGTCACAAGAAGGTTCGTCTTTCTGTGCATCGCGAAGCGTGTTACTGGTCGGTGTGAACAGTAAATCATAAACAGTAACAATCTCCACTGGTATATGGTTGACATTGCTTCATAGGACTGTTAAATTATATTTACATATCTTAATATTTTTGAACGGCTTGCTGACAAGAAAGGATAACCATATGATAAAGCGAGACTTAAAAGACAATTTTCAGATATCCATCAGCGGCCAGGACACCTGGTATGACATGAATGTGCCCGGCTCCGCCATGGAGACTTTTTGCAAAGAAGGAATTCTTCCGGATCCATATTATGGAATGAATGAGTACAAATGGACAGAATTCTGGAAAAATGATTTTGACATCAGAAGCGCTTTTTCTGTAAGCGCAGAAGAGATTGCCAGTGAGGAGATTCTTCTTACCTTTTACGGAATTGATACTGTGGCAGATGTCTTTTTAAATGGAAAGAAGCTTGGACATACTGAGAATATGCACCGCACCTGGGTCTACCAGGTGAAAGAGCTGGTAAAAGAAGGCGAGAACCTTCTGGAACTTCATATCGCCTCCCCGGTAAAATTCATTGAGACTTACAAGCCGGAGAAAGGAAGAGAGATTCATTTTACCAACACCGGAACTACCTCTGGAAGCCAGTACATTCGTAAAGCACACTCCATGTTCGGCTGGGATTGGGGCCCAAAGCTTCCAGATGTGGGACTTTTCCGCGGTGTGGAGCTCTGCTGCTTTGATACTGCAAGACTGGGCGAATCCCTGATCCGCCAGGAGCATATGGATGGAGCCGTGACACTTCATATTGGAAGTGAAATTGAGAAAGCAGATGGACAGGTTGTAAAAGCTGGAAATACTGCTATGCAGTCAAATGGAAATTCTGCAGCACAGCCAGAATCTGGCGGCAGCGCACAGCCCGGAGTCAGCGGCTTACAGCTTTTTTACCAACTCCGTGATCCATCCGGTGCTCTCATCTACACCGGTACCAACTCTGATATAAACGTAACGAACCCTGCTTTGTGGTGGCCAAACGGCTACGGTAAACAACCTTTATACACCCTGACGATCCAGCTGAAAGCCGGCGAGACCGTTCTGGATGCCAGGGAGTACCGCATCGGTCTCCGCACCGTCACGGTATCCCGTGAGGATGACCAGTGGGGCCAGGAATTTGCCATCATGGTAAACGGCGTAAAGATTTTTGCCCGGGGCGCAGATTACATTCCGGATGACTGCTTCTACCCAAGGATCACTAGAGAAATCCTGGAGCGCGATGTAAGAGCCTGCGTATTTGCAAACTTTAACTGTCTTCGCGTATGGGGCGGCGGATATTACCCATCCGACGAATTCTACGATCTCTGCGATGAATACGGAATTCTCCTTTGGGAAGATCTGATGTACGCCTGCAACATTTACGACGTAACACCGGACTTTGCAGAGAATATTGCAATTGAAGCAAAAGACAATATCCTCCGTTTCCGCAATCATGCCTGCCTTGGCCTGATCTGTGGAAACAATGAGCTGGAATGCGCATGGACAGACTGGAAGGATGCTCAGGGACATGCACCGTCTCTTAAGAGAGACTACCTGTATCAGTTCGAATTCCTCCTTGCAGATGTGGTAAAAGAAAACGCACCAGATGCGTTCTACTGGCCGTCTTCCCCGTCATCAGGAGGAAGCTTCGACAATCCATGTGATGAAAACCGGGGAGATTGCCATTATTGGGATGTATGGCATGGTCAGAAACCATTCAGCGAGTACATGAAGCACTATTTCCGTTTCTGCTCCGAGTTTGGCTTCCAGTCCCTTCCATCTATCAAGACCGTAGAGACCTTTACCGGGGAAAAAGACCGCAACCTTTTCTCCAGAGTTATGGAGAGCCATCAGAAAAATCCGGCGGCAAACGGCAAGATCCTGTATTATTTATCCGAGACCTTCCGTTATCCGAAAGACCTGGAAAGCCTGATCTTCCTAAGCCAGATCCTTCAGGGATATGCCATGAAGGAAGCGACGGAGCATTGGAGAAGAAACCGCGGCAGATGTATGGGAAGTATTTACTGGCAGTTCAATGATAACTGGCCAGTTGCGTCCTGGTCCAGTATGGACTATTACGGAAGATACAAGGCTCTCCATTATATGGCAAAAGGCTTCTGCGACAATGTGGCAGGAAGCATTGAGAAAAAAGAGACGCACATGGGCTTCTGGATTTCAAACGAGACACTTGACTCGGTAACGGTAAAAGCGAAAATCGCGGTGAAAACACTGGACTTCCAGGTAATCGAGGAGCAGGAAGTATCCAAAGAAGTACCTGCACTCAGTGCGGAATGCCTGTTTGAGAAAGAATACAAGGAATTGATCGCAGGTCGTGATGACAGCGTATTCTTTGTTGTCGAATATGAGTATGAACAGAACGGACAGAAGGTTTCCAAGAAAGAATTCGAGACATTTGTTCCAGTCAAATATCTGGAACTGAAAGATCCTGCATTTAAGGTAACTGAGAATGCAGACGGAAGCGTTTCCATTCAGACAGATACTTTTGTTCCGTATTGCATGCTGGAGGGAATCAGCGCGGATACCATCTGGAACGAGAATGTGGTTGCATTTACAGACAAGGAAGCAGTCACACTTGTGCCGGTAGAAGACCAGAAGATTTCCAAAGACGGCGTTCGGATTTACGATATTTATCATACATATCACTAATAAAGTGCGTGCGAAAATAGTAGTACATACGAATCGCATTCCGCATCAAAACGTCAGATACTTAATTTTTGCTGGCAGACAGAAGTTTGTGGAAATTAAACACAAGTAAAAATAGAGTAATCACATAAAATGTTACGAGACATAGATCAATCAGGAGAATCGAAACACACATTTAAAAAATTCTCCTCACACATAATAGAGAAAGGAATTACACCATGGGATTTAAGAAAGATTTTATCTGGGGCGGTGCAACCGCTTCCTACCAGGTAGAAGGCGCTGCTTATGAAGACGGAAAAGGCCTGAACATCTGGGATATTTTCTGCAAAGACGGTGGACACATTTATGAGAACCAGACAGGCGATGCAGCCTGCGACCAGTATCACCGCTACAAAGAAGACGTTCAGATCATGAAAGAAATGGGCATGAAAGCATACCGCTTTTCTCTTTCCTGGGCGCGCATCATGCCGGAAGGCACAGGCGCAGTCAATGAAAAAGGTCTGGAATACTACGACAACCTGATCAATGAACTTCTGGACAACGGAATTGAGCCATTTGTTACCTTATATCACTGGGATCTTCCATACGCCCTTCATTTACAGGGCGGCTGGATGAATCCAAATTCTCCATCCTGGTTTTACGAGTATGCAAAAGTAGTGGCAGAGCATTTCTCAGACCGGGTAAAGAATTTCTTCACCATCAATGAGCCGCAGTGCGTAGTTGGCCTTGGATATCAGACCGGTGAGCATGCACCAGGCCTGAAGGTTGGTCCATCCGATTATTTCCGTATCTGGCACAACGTACTGAAAGCCCATGGTCGTGCAGTAGAAGCGCTTCGTGAGTTCAGCAAACAGCCTGTAAAGATCAGTATGGCACCATGTGGAGCCCTTTATGTTCCGGAGACAAACAAGCCGGAAGACATTGAAGCCGCAAGAAAAGCAAATTTCAGTCTCCCGGAGAACTCCATCGGAGCCTGCAGCTGGGACGTTGCTCTTTGCTGTGATCCGGTTTATCTGGGACAGTATCCGGAGGACATTCTGAAAGAGTTCGGACAGTTTTTCCCGAAAGTAACAGATGCTGATATGAAGCTGATTTCACAGCCACTTGATTTTTACGGACAGAACATTTACAATGCCGTAACCGTTCGTGCCGGTGAGGATGGAAAAGCAGTCCGCGCAGCACGTTATGATGGATTCCCACAGACTGCAATTGGCTGGCCGGTAACTCCTGAGGTTCTGTACTGGGCGCCAAAATTTATGCAGGAGCGTTATAAGAAGCCGTTTATGATCACAGAGAATGGCATGGCTTCCCATGACTGGGTAGGTGTGGACGGAAAGGTTCACGACCAGGCCCGTGTAGATTTTATGGCTCGTTATCTGGGCGCTTACAAGCGTGCAGCTGAGGACGGTGTGGATCTGGCAGGATATTTCGCATGGTCCGTAATGGACAATTTCGAGTGGGCATACGGATATTCCCAGAGATTCGGACTTGTTTACACAGACTACAATACACAGAAGCGGACCTGGAAGGATTCCGCATATTTCTACAAAAATATTATCGAAACAAACGGAGAAAATCTGTAATTCAGGAGGTTGACCATGGCAAATCAGAGGGGCAGAAAGAAAAGTGTAGCAGCAGACACAAAGAGCCTGTATGAGATCAGATTTGAAAAAAAGGTGGATGAACTGCGCTGGCTTTACATGGAGCTTTATGGAAATGACTCCATGTTTGCAGAATTATGTGACCAGATGAAGTCCTTCTACCAGCAGCGTGAGGATGCGCTGAAAGCACTTGATGAGAAGAGAGAGGCAGACCCGGAATGGTACAAGAAAAATGACATGCTGGGTATGATGTTTTATATTGACAATTTTGCCGGAAATATGAAAGGCGTGGAAGGCAAGCTGGATTATCTGGAAAAAAATAATGTGAACTATATTCACCTTATGCCATTTCTGGAGACACCGAAAGGACGATCCGATGGCGGCTATGCAGTAGCTGATTTCCGCAAGGTGCAGGAAAATCTTGGCACCATGGATGACCTGAAGGAGCTGACTGGAGCCTGCCATAAGAAGGGAATCAGCGTGTGCATGGACTTTGTCATGAACCATACTTCCGAGGACCATGAATGGGCAAAAAAAGCCCGCCAAGGTGACGGGGAGTACATGAGCAGATACTTCTTTTTCGACAATCCGTACATTCCTTCTCTTTATGAGAAAACCGTACCGCAGGTATTTCCAACCACAGCGCCAGGCAATTTTACCTGGCTTCCGGAAATCAGCCATTATGTTATGACGACCTTCTATCCATACCAGTGGGATCTGAATTACAAGAACCCGCGGGTATTTAACGAGATGATGTATAACTTCCTTTTCCTGGCAAATAAGGGAATCGATATTATCCGTATTGATGCAGTTCCATACATCTGGAAGGAGCTGAATACCTCCTGCCGTAATCTGCCGCAGGTGCATACCATTGTGCGTATGATGCGTCTGATCGGTGAAATCGTCTGCCCGGGAATCCTTCTTCTGGGTGAGGTTGTTATGGAGCCGGAGAAGGTTGTGCCATACTTCGGAACAGTTGAGAAACCAGAATGCCATATGCTTTACAATGTAACCACAATGGCAACCACCTGGCACACCGTTGCCACCAGAGATGTCCGTCTTCTGAAAAAACAGCTGGACATTGTGAACGGTCTGCCGAAGGATTATGTATTCCTGAACTACCTGCGCTGCCATGATGATATCGGCTGGGGACTGGATTATGCAACTCTTCAGCAGGAGGGCATTGAGGAGCGTGCACATAAGAAATACCTGAACGATTATTTCCAGGGCTTTGCAGGAGACAGTAACAGCCGCGGCGTGCTTTACAACGAAGATCCGGTTACCGGTGATGCAAGATTCTGTGGCACTACAGCTTCCATGTGCGGTATTGAGAAAGCTGGCTTCGAGAAGGATAAAGCAGCGATGAAGAAAGCCATTCAGATGGATGTAATGCTTCACGCTTACATGTTTATGCAGTCCGGAATCCCGGTTCTTTACAGCGGAGATGAAATCGGACAGGTAAATGATTATTCTTACAAAAATGATCCTGACAAGGCTCCGGATTCCCGTTACATTCACAGAGGCGCTATGCACTGGGACCGCGCTGCGAAGTGCGATAATCCGAGAACTGTGGAAGGACAGTTATTCGGACAGCTGAATAAGCTGGAGAAGATCCGTAAGTCCGAGAAAGCATTTATGACAAATGCAGACACCTGGACGGTTGAAACCTGGGATAACAGTGTCCTTTGTATCGGACGCTATTATGACGGAGATAAGATCTACGGTCTGTTTAATTTCAGTGAGTCTGACAAAACTGCATGGATCAATGAGCGCGATGGTCTGTACAAAGATCTGATCACTGGCAAGGTGATGGAAGCTGCGGGTGTGAATATCCCGGCTTATGGATTCTACTGGCTGAAAAAGCAGTAAAACGTCACGAAATGGAAATACAGATTCTATAATGAATTTAATCATCTAAAAATACTTAAAATTGTTAAATTGCTGTCAATTCGTCGCCTGATATCTGAACTGAAAAGTTATTGTTGGCTGTTTTTGGTGGACGTGTATTCTGAGCGGCGGACTGACTAAGCAATTTGTATATTTGAGAGGATACACATATGTTTGAGAATAATCTGTGGACGATGGAACCAGTTGGCAGACCGGAGAACACCATCCAGGGTGATAAATACCGCTTTACCCTGCTGACTCCCTGTCTGATCCGAATGGAATACAGGGAAGACGGCAAATTCGAAGACCGTCCTACCCAGGTTGTGTGGAACCGTAAATTTGATCCGGTAGACTTCCGTGTGGAAAAGAAAGGGGAAGGCTTCGAGCTTTTTACCAGTAGAATGCATGTTACTTACGCTGGCGGACCTTTTACCAAAAACAGTCTGAACTTAAACGCAGTAGGCGGTCAGAACGCCTTTGGTGCAGTATGGTATTATGGGGAAAAAGGCGACAATCTTGGCGGAACCGCAAGAACCTTGGATGGGGTAGATGGGGAATGCCAGCTTCAGGAGGGAATTATGTCCAGAAGCGGCTGTTCTCAGATTGATGACAGCCATTCTCTGGTTCTGGATGAAAACGGCTGGACTCAGGTGCGCACAGGAGATGGGGTGGACATTTATGTTTTCGCTTATGGAAATGATTACAAAGAAGCTTTGAATGATTTTTACCGTCTCACCGGCAAAACTCCTATGCTCCCAAGATATGCCCTTGGAAACTGGTGGAGCCGTTATTACGCTTACACAGAAGACAGCTACAAGGCACTTGTAACCCGCTTTGAGAAAGAGAAGATCCCATTTTCTGTTGGTGTTCTGGACATGGACTGGCATCTGGTAGAGGAAGTGGATCCAAAATATGGCAGCGGCTGGACCGGATATACCTGGAACAAAAAGTACTATCCGGATCCGGAGCGTTTTATGAACTGGCTTCATGACCATGGAATGAAAATCTCTGTAAACCTTCATCCGGCTGGTGGAATCCGCGCCTTCGAGGAAGCATATCCGGCTATGGCGAAGGAGCTGGGAGATGTAGATACCGAACACGAAGCTCCCATCGATTTTGACATCACAAGCCGCAAATTCCTGGAAGCATATTTCAAATGTGTACTTCATCCAGAAGAAAATAAAGGCGTTGATTTCTGGTGGATTGACTGGCAGCAGGGCAATATCACGAAGGTCCCCGGTCTGGATCCTCTGTGGATGCTGAACCACTATCATTACCTGGACAATGCCCGCGATGGAAAACGTCCTCTTACTTTTTCCAGATATGCAGGACCTGGTTCACACAGATATCCAGTAGGCTTCTCCGGTGATAGTATCGTAACCTGGGAGTCCCTGAATTTCCAGCCTTATTTTACCAGCACAGCTTCCAATATTGGATATGGCTGGTGGAGTCACGATATCGGCGGACATATGTTTGGCTATCGTGACAATGAGTTGGCACTTCGCTGGGTACAGCTTGGCGTATTTTCCCCAATTAACCGTCTGCACAGCAGCAAGAATGAGTTTATGGGAAAAGAACCGTGGCAGTTCCCTATGGAGATCGGTGAGGTCATGAAGGAGTTCTTAAGACTCCGTCACCAGATGCTTCCGTATCTGTATACCATGAACCACAGAGCATATAAAGAGAACACGCCTCTGATCCTGCCAATGTACTACACATATCCGGCAGAGCAGGTGGCTTACACAGTGAAGAATGAATATGAGTATGGAACCGCATTTATTGTAGCACCTGTTACGGAGAAATCTGTCCAGGGCGTTGGAAGAGCCAGGACTCATGTATGGCTGCCAGAGGGTACTTACATTGATTTCTTCACAGGTCTGGTATATTCCGGAGACAGAGAGATGGATATGTACCGTGACCTTCATTCCATACCGGTTCTGGCAAAAGCAGGTGCCATTGTGCCGATGACTGAGGAAATATTTGGACAGGAAGCAGACAGAAATCCGGAAACTATGACCATCCGTGTATACGGCGGTGCAGACGGCAGCTTCCAGCTTTACGAAGACGACAACGAGTCCAACGCTTACCTGAAAGACGAGTGCGTTCTCACAGACATGGATCTGAAGTGGAGTACTGGCCGCTTCGTCATCCAAAAGGCAGCAGGCAGGCTGGAACTGATCCCGCAGAAGAGAACCTGGACTGTAGAGTTCTGGGGTGTGAAGGACACTGAGGTTACCGTCGAAGTGGAAGGTACAGTGGTAGAAGCTTCTAAAGAGTATGATGAAGCACTTGGCTGCCTGAAGGTAAGTGTTCC
Source organism: Ruminococcus sp. RTP21358st1_G6_RTP21358_211008 (assembly GCF_040908885.1). Classification (NCBI taxonomy): domain Bacteria; kingdom Bacillati; phylum Bacillota; class Clostridia; order Eubacteriales; family Oscillospiraceae; genus Ruminococcus; species Ruminococcus sp. RTP21358st1_G6_RTP21358_211008. The sequence goes on along the minus strand of NZ_JBDGDM010000022.1, from coordinate 10,581 downwards.
GGAAGCTTCTGTAACATCTGAAATCATCATTACTCTGGGAATTCCGGCGCTGCGTGAGAATGATGTGAAAGCTCAGGTATTTAACCTTCTCAACCAGGCTGAAATCCCATACATGGAGAAAGTAGCTATCATGGAAATCCTGGACAAGAAGATTTCCAATGCCGCCAAACTCACCCAGCTTACCGCAATGCATCCGGAAGAAGGAATTGTTGGAGCAGTGGGAGAGATTTTGACTGCGATAGAGTAATATATAGAACATTAAAGACAGTAAAAAGCCCGGGAGTATTTGCTCCCGGGTGTTTTAATAAGCTGTTATTTAAGGGGAAAACAGTCAGTATACAGCATTGAAGTATTTTTCAATCTGTTGAGCATTTAAAATCAGCAGTAAATTTCAGGCGGAATCTGTGCAAAGGGAATCACATCGGGCTGCCTGTCAGGGTGATCTGCGATGATCTTCTCCATCCAGACCATATTGTACCAACGCCCGAACTTGTAAGCACATTTGTGAAATTCCCCTACCATGGAATACCCCAGATGCTGATGAAACTGAATGCTGTTATGGTTCAGATATTCGTCATCCACTACAGGACTGGCGATGCAGGCATTCAGATTGGTCATATTCTGGGCGGCAAGCGCTTTTTCCAGAGAAGCGTAAAGCGCCTTGCCGATTCCGGATTTCCTTTCGGATTCTCTTACATAGATGGAAGTTTCCACAGACCAGGCATAGGCAGCCCGGGCGTGGAGCGGTCCTGCGTAGGCGTAGCCTGCGATTTCGGTACATGCACTGCAGTCCGCTTCATCCTTGATGCCTGGTGCGGAGCTGTTTATTCCCCGTTCGGCTACAAGATAAGGATAATGCTGTAGTGTGTGTGCAATTCGCTTCCGGAATTCTTCTACAGAGGGAACTTTATATTCGAAGGTAATTGCAGTGTGCTTTACATAAGGTGCATAAATGGAAAGGAGCGCCTCTGCATCCTCTGGGGCTGCCGGGCGGATAGTAACTGGTAATGACATGGCAGGATTCCTCCTTTGTAGTTGCAAACGAAAATTTTAGCTGTATTATAGCACATATGATGAAGTGCAGTCTTATTTTCGTAAATTTCGTTTTAGAGCATGTTTGAAAAAGGCTTTCTGCAAGATGTGCGTCACAATTTGTGGGAGATTGCGGGAATGATTTTTCAAACACGCTCTAGCAGATTTTCAGCATGTTTTCCAGAGCAAACAGTTTATCAGCAGCAAGTAAATCTTCAAACGCATTCAGGTTCAGATCCGAATGCTCCAGCTCTCTGGAGAAACGGTAACAAATATCTATCTGGTCTTCCAGACAGAACACCCGTCCGTTTTTCAGGTAAGCTCCCATATCCAGCTCATGGATCAGCAGGGTGCAGACCACAGCCATTTTTACCTTGGCGAAAACTTCGCCGTCGTAAACAGCACCGCAGAAATATGTGTAAATCCAATACACAAGCAGCTGCTCTTCCTGAATATTCCAGTCCGGGTAAGCCTTTTCAAAGTCGGCACGGTTCTGAGAGTAAACGGAGGTGGGGGAAACGCCGGAAGCTTCTGCGCTGCCATAAAGCGCCTGCAAATTTTTTTTCAGAAATTCCTGCCAGCCCGGTCTGAGAACCTCCATTCTGGGAACAACCGCCTTCCACATGGTCTTCAGAAGTTCATCTGGCGCAGCCTTTTTATTCATATGCTTCTGCACCTTGGAGGTAAAGGCTTCGCCATATCCGGAGGCTTTATGGCGCTCCCGGATCTCTTCCCATTTGAAAAGCTGGTTCCGGTCTACACAGCGCTGGAAATCACTGGCTGCAGCCAGTATCTTCCACATACGAAGCCGCATGGGAATCTGCCGGTTCTGCAGCACATCAAGAAAGTATTCCCTGGTATCTTCAAGGGCAGTGAAAAGCATATAGTCAAAATCATCATAAAATTCTTCTGGGGAGGGAACCACCGCTGTCTGGAAGGTTACCTTTTCCCTTTTGCCAAGCAAAATCCTGGCTGCCTCCGGACAGGAAAGAGACAGGGAATATTCCCGCAGACCTTCAAATTCTTCGATGTGCCGCGGATATTTCCGACAGGTATCGCAAAGCATTCGTTTTCCAACCTCGCTGTAGATGTCGCAAAGGCTGTCCTCATTTAAAAATGCACACCGCTTCTCATACTGACGGAAAACCTTCTCCTTCCAGTCAATATCATTATGAAGGCGATTCCGGAAAGTACCCTTCACACGCTTATATTTTTTCAGGCTTTTGTCGTCAATGACGATCTGCCAGCCGGCACAGCAGGTGTCGGGACAGGCACCTGCAATACAGGAAAACTCTTTATAATAATCAGGTCTTGTAATCTCCATAAAAAACCTCCTGGTAACAGTGATCAGTATATTTCAAATACAACTATTGTAACGGTATTTCAAAGCTGTGTAAATCCTCTGGACAAAAAAGTTATAGATGGTTGACATTAATGCGGCGGACTGTTAAACTCATATAGGTAAAGGTAGGATCAGAAAGAACTTAGGTAGCTATTGACCAGTCCGCGAACGATAGCTTTCTGATACCTGCACTGCGATAATTAAATCTTGACAGTTCTGTTGAAATTTCCAAAACAAATTAAGAATTTCAGACCGAAGAAAAATTCACATGAAACGACAGAAATATCAGGACATGATAGCACCCATATTATAAAAGCTGTCAGCTTAACAGTAAAACGGAAACTGGCGTGGGGGGGGGGGTACCTGCACCAGCGAGGGAAATTATAAAATGAGTGAAGTTATAACTAAACAAAAGATTCTTATAGCGGATGATTCAGAAATGAACCGCGAACTTTTAGCTGCAATTCTGGAAGAGGAATATGATATCATACAGGCGAACGACGGTGTGCAGGCAGTTGACTGCCTTCAGAGGCATGCCGAGGAGATTTCCCTGCTTCTTTTGGATATTGTTATGCCCCACATGGATGGTTTCGAGGTTCTTTCTTATATGAATAAAGAACACTGGATTGATTCTATTCCAGTTGTGATTATTTCGTCAGAAAATTCACCTATTTACATAAAACGTGGGTATGATCTGGGCGCTACTGATTTTATCGAAAAGCCCTTTGATGCAAATATGGTATTACGCCGTTCGGCCAATGCCATACTTCTGGGAGCTAAGCAGCGCCGAATGACCAGTATTGTTTCTAATCAGATTTACGAGAGAGAAAAAAGCAGCAAGCTGATGATCAATATCCTCTCTCATATAGTGGAGTTCCGCAATGGGGAGAGCGGACTTCATGTGCTGCACATTCAGACAATTACAGAAATGCTGCTTCGCCAGCTGGTTCAGAAGGAAAATAACAGATATGCCCTGAGCAAGGAGCAGATCCGGATGATTACCACAGCCTCTGCGCTTCATGACATTGGCAAGATCAGTATTCCGGATGAAATCCTGAATAAGCCAGGCAGACTTACAGCCGAAGAATTTGCGGTAATAAAGGGACATTCCATGGCAGGAGCCAATATGCTGTCAGAACTGCCACTTGACCAGAAGGAGGAGCCTCTTGTCAAGACTGCATACGAGATCTGCCGCTGGCATCATGAACGCTACGATGGAGGCGGATATCCGGATGGATTAAAAGGGGAAGAAATCCCTGTTTCAGCACAGGTTGTGGCGCTAGCTGACGTATATGACGCATTGACCAGTGAGAGATGCTATAAAGATGCTTATTCCCATGAAAAGGCCATCGAAATGATACTGGCAGGACAGTGCGGTGCATTTAATCCGTTGATGCTGGAGTGCCTTCTGGATATTTCTTCTTCTCTGAAGAAAAAAATGGGCTATAAATCCAAGGAAAGGTATGAACAGACAGATCTTTCTGATATTGCCAGCAGATTTCACGATTTTGAGATGGATTCCTCAGAGAAAATTGTGCAGCAGCTGGAATTTGAGAGAATGCGCTATAATTTTCTGGCAGAGGGCAGCAGAAATATTGTTTTTACTTATACCATTTCACCGCCGCTACTCACCTTTAACCAGGCTGGCTGTAAACGAAGCGGGATTACAGAACCTTCATTTTCCCCGTTGCAGAGCGGTGTGCTGAAAGACCTTGTGGAGGAGCAATCCCTGAAACGGCTTATCCGGAAGATTACCCAGGCCACCCGGGAAACGCCGGACGTGACAAGCAATCTTTTTCTCACAGATGGAAAAAATCCCTGCCACTACCGGTGCAAATGCAGGGTAATCTGGACTGATGGTGCTGAAAAAGGCTATACAGGCGTTGTTGGAAAGCTGACAGATATTACGGATGACTATATGGTTATGGAAAACGTCCGGGAGGAAGGTTTGAAAGTCCTGGAAAAAGACCGCAGCGCAGAATTTTCCAGTTTTTATGACCGATTTAAGAAATGCGGCTTCTCTACAGATGGAACGGAAGCATGGCTTTTGCTTCAGTACCTGCAGATCTCCTATGATCTGGTTCGATATGTAGATCCTATAACGAATAAGGTTATTCATATAGAAAAAGACGGAAAAATGTGGGAGAGTGAAACTGCCTGCTCAGACATATGGAATTGTCTGGAAAAATGTAGCAACTGTATTTCCAGACTCAGCATGCAGACCAGGAAGCGCATGACAAAGCTTGAGGTTGCAGGGGATGATCCATATCAGGTGGTATCCATGTATGTAGAGATTGACGGGAAACCCTGCTGTCTGGAGATGGCTTCCAGGATAGATGGTGATTTTATGCCTGATGGGTATTCCAAAGATGAGATCTTGTCATCTGTAAGGATTCATAAGGAGAAGGTTTATATAGACCCGGTAACCGGAGTTTATAATAAACGCTATTATGTGGAGAAGCTGAGCAAGATGGACAATGCAGCAGCTCTTATGTTTGCAGATATTAAGAACTTTAAAAGAATTAACGAGAATTTCGGACATCAGGCTGGAGATGATGTGCTTCGCCAGGTGGCTGGTGTGCTTCGGGATGCTGCGGCTGGCAAAGGCGATGTGCTCAGATATTCCGGAGATGATTTTGTGACAGTATTTTTTAAGGTTACGGAAGAGGAGCTTTCCGAAATCCAGAAGGAAATGTGCAGAAGAGTAGAGGCTCTGAGGTTTCCGGAGCTGCCTGGAGTGCAGCTGAAGCTTGTTACTGCCGGTACCAGTATACCGGGCAGGGTAGAGGAAATGCTGGAGCAGGTAAGAATATAAAAAGAAAGTCCCGGCGGGCAAAACCGCTCGGGACTTTTGTTATTTCCTAAGTGCGTTTGATTTTCCAAACAGGCTCTGGAATGCAATATTTACAGAATATCTCTTCTCTTAATGTATCCAGGAAGTGCCGGATCTGAGACAACCTCCTTCACATGAAGGATTTTGACCATCTTGTCTACTACCTGATTCTCTACATGTACGCCCTCACCGATTTCAGCACCGGAAAGAATCACACTGTTTTTGATCACGGCATCCTTGTGAATAATGCAGCCACGACCGAGAATGGAATTCTCAATGGTTCCCTCCACCTGACAGCCGTTGGAAACGACAGAGTTGCGAATCTGGGCGGTCTTATAATAGTGAGTCGGACAGGAATCATTGGTACGGGTATAAATTGGCCATTCCGGATCGAAAAGTGTCTGTGCAGCCTTGATATCGATCAGATCCATATTGGCATTGTAATAGCTCTGGAAATCTGTGATGGAAGCGAAGAAGCCGCGGTGGGAAACTCCTCTTACATCCAGCTCATCATGCAGCTCATTGATAATGTCTGCAAGAGTAAAGGCTGAAGAAATTGCCTTTGCCTTGCGAATCAGCTCGATAAACAGATCCTTCTTCATAATGTAGGTGTCCATGAAAATATTGCGGTTCTTGGCATTTCCGTGGTTTGGCTCAATGGAGATCACACCCTTTTGCTTATTCAGATTCAGGATATTACAGTTCAGATAAGCATCCTTCGCATTGTCTACTGCGTGATAAAGCAGGGTAATGTCAGCCTCAGACTGGATATGCTGCTCGATCAGCTTGGAAAAATCAGCAGTATAAACCATGTAATCTGGTGTGATTACCACATACGGATGATGCATTTCTTCGATGCATTCCATATTTTCGTAATAGGAAGCAATATCGGTGTTATAGATATTGTTTCTCTGGTCGCTGTCAGTGAAAAGAATCTGTAGCCGTCCGCTCTTTGAGTTAATGTTATAATGACGTCCGGTGCCGATATGAGAAACCAGAGTTCTTGGTTTCTCTTTCACGTAGACCTGAATGCGGTCAATGCCGCTGTTGCTCAGGTTGGAAATCGGGAAGTCGACCATACGGTATCTGCCCAGGAATGAGAAAGCTCCGATTGGACGGTAGTCCTCAAGTCCCTCTACACGGATGTTTCTGGATGATGAGTTTACAATTCCAAATGCTTTATACATATTATTCGGCCCCCTTTACTCGTCTCGCAATCAGCTCGATGTGCTCACTGTCAGCACTTCCTACAAGAGCACCCTTGCCGATGTTTACGCCATTGGCAACAAGGGCACGTATTACGACAGCACCATCCTCCACAATGGCACCCGGCATAAGTACACTGTCAATTACCTTTGCACCTGGTCTCACCCTAGCTCCGGTAAAGACTACGGAATTGGTAACCTCGCCTTCAATTACACAGCCCTGGGTTATGTAAGCGTTCTGGATCCTGGCCTCTGTGCCAATATACTGCGGAAGTGCGGTTACATCTTCGGTGTAAATTTTCCAGGTAAGGTCGCTTAAATCCAGCTCATTATCCGGGCTGAGAAGATCCATATTTGCTTCCCAGAGAGAATCTATGGTTCCAACATCCTTCCAGTAGCCCTTGAAGCGGTAAGCGAAAAGACGTTTCTCATCGCCAAGAAGAGTAGGGATGATGTCCTTGCCAAAGTCATGGTTGGAATCCGGGTTCTTCATATCTGCAAGAAGCAGCTTGCGAAGAAGCTTCCAGTTAAAAATATAGATACCCATAGAGGCAAGATTGCTCTCAGGTACCGGCGGCTTCTCAACAAACTCGGTGATACGGTCTGTCTCGCCGTCAGTGTTCATAATACCGAAACGGCTGGCTTCCTTAAGAGGAACCTCGATAACGGCGATGGTAGCATCGGCCTGTCTCTCTTTATGGAAGGCAAGCATCTTGTCATAATTCATTTTATAAATGTGGTCACCGGAAAGTACCAGAAGATATTCCGGATCATACTGATCTATAAAATCAATGTTCTGGGAAATCGCGTCGGCTGTTCCGCGATATACGTCGAGTCCGGTGTCTGCTTTCTCACGAGGCGGAAGTACATATACACCGCTGTCCTTGGAATCCAGTCCCCAACGTCCGCCGGCTGCAACATAACTGTTCAGCTCAACTGACTCATACTGTGTCAGTACGCCTACTACATCGATGCCACTGTTGGCACAGTTACTGAGGGGGAAATCAATGATACGGTATTTACCGCCGTAGGAAACTGCCGGTTTAGCCACTTTGTTGGTAAGATCGTGAAGACGGCTGCCACGGCCGCCAGCCAGAATCATTGCTAACATACTGTTCTGTTTCATGGTGAACCCTCACTTTCATTTCTTTAAGGCTGCTGTTCGCGGAACTGTATCTGCAAACAGGAATGCTTTAAGCCATATTATACAATATTTTCAATAAAAATACAATTTTTTTGTGCAAAAATATTGTAAAATCCAGATGAAATTTAGCTAAATATTTACTGGTAATTCTGTAGACTTTTCACAGCTTCGATGTCTTCCTGCTGTACCTTCAGGTTGGAAGTGAAAGTTCTGCCATCTGGTGTGGTGATCTGAACCTCGATCACGGTTCCTTCGGAAATGCCGGCCTGCTGTACGGCGGAAATAAATTGTGGGAATTTCGGGTGACGCCTTGTAAAAGCGTTCCACAGGTTCTTAAGTTCAAGTAATTTCATGGGGTTAATTGCCATTTTTTTTATCCTTCCTATCAAGCGCCAGAGTGTGTTTCAGGCACGCCCCACTTTGCGGTATATTTTGCCCGAATTCGGTTGCCGTAGCCCGCTATGGCGCCCTCATCCGGACAAAATCTCCCACAAATTGTGACGCACATCTTGCAGAAAGCCTTTTTCAAACATGCTCTGGGACGATGAAAACGGTTCCCTCTATAACCGATAAAGTCCAATTCTTTACTGCTTTAATTTACAGATGTACGCTTGATGTCTAAAGTATACCAGAAAAAAATCTGCACTGCAATGAAGGGCTCAAATATTCACATATTTAGCGAAAGTTCACAAAAGCGACTTTACATGCTATAGGAAACATTGTTATAATAGACGAAAGCCAAAAGCTGATTTTGGATAAAAAAGAACGTGAAAAACAGATGAAGTGCGATATGAAGGAGAAAGAAAAAATATCAAATTTTTGCAGCGAGAGGTGTGAAGATGGAAGAAAAAAAGAGGTATAATCTTGGAGTTCTCATCGGAGGAGTGCATACCTATTTTCCAAAAGAGCATATCAAGGGGATTTCTGAGGCGGCGGCAGAGCTGGATGTAAATGTCTGTTTTTTCCTGGGAACCCGGACGAAGGACTTTTTTGAAGATGTTCTGGGCAGCAAACAGAAAAATTCCTATGACTATCAATTTAATACCATACATGACTACAGCCTGATCGGCGGACTGGATGGTCTGATCATTAATTATGGAACACTGGGAATCCAGCTGCGGGAGGTTGATCCCAACGAATTTGCCCGGAAATATAATGGGATCACCACGGTTTTTCTTACAGAAGTCGTGGATGTGTCCAATTGTCACTCCTTGATCTGCGATAACAAAGATGGTATCGCGATGGTCATTTCCCATCTGGTGGAAGAGCATCATCTGTCCAGAATCCTGTTCGTGGCAGGACCGGAGCATAACACAGATGCCATTGAGCGTAAGGAAGCTTATCTGGAAACCATGAAGAAATATGGGCTTCCTGTAACCCCTGGAATGATTGCCCAGGGGGATTATTCCGAGTTTGTGGACAAACAGGTGGAACGTCTTCTGGATAGCAACCCGGATGCCCAGGCCATTGTGTTTGCCAATGATGAGATGGCTTTTGCCGGATATCGTGTCTGCGAGAAGCGTGGACTTGTGGTTGGCAAGGATATTATGATTACCGGATTTGATGACTGTGAGCGTGCATCCGGGATGGAACCGCCCCTTACTACAGTTCAGCAGGACGGAGAGCTTATGGGTAAAATGGCAGTCTACGATCTGGTGAACCGCCTGGATGGAAAAGATCCCGGAAAAGAAGCGGTATCCAGACGCGTGCCAGTTTCTTTTGTAAAAAGAGAATCCTGCGGCTGCGTGTCAGAGGATGCTTCGAGGAAAGAGACACCAGTGGGGCTTGGTGCCCAGGTGCACAGGCTGAATAAGACCATTGCCGGAATGAAGCTGGAACTGATCAGTTTTCAGAGGAAATCCTGGTTTATTCCGGTTCTTGCCCGGGATTTAAACGACTGCATGGATGACGAGCAGGCTTTTCTGAAGGAAATTATGGAGAAAATGCGGGAGCTTCATACAAGATGTACTCACCTTTTTCTCCTGGATGAACCGATTGTTTACGATGGCAAACGGAAGTGGACCTGCCCTTATAACCTTCATCTTGCTGCCAGCTATGAGAATGGCAGGATCATTACCAAGGCGGCTTACGAAAGACCTCTGGTCATGAAGGAAAACGGAATCTGTGATCTGATGGAGAACGAAGAGCGCCACCAGTTTATGGTCTTTCTTCTCTTTTCCGGGGAGAAGCAGTATGGACTCCTGGCTTGCGACATTGACCAGGAGGATTTTCCGTTCTTCTATGTGATCAGTCTGCAGATTGGTCTGTCTCTGCATTATCTGGAGATCAGCAAGGCAGAGGCGGCCAGACGGCTGGAGATGTCCAGGGATATGGAAGAGATTAAGGAGAAAAACCGCGTTCTTGGCATTATTTCCGAGTATGATGAGCTGACCGGACTTTTGAATCTGCGTGGGTTTATGGAGCACACCAAGCGGGTTTGCCAGGCTGGAAATGGCCAGAGAGCGTATATGATCTACGGTGATCTGGATCACTTAAAAGAGATTAACGACACCTGGGGGCATCCGGCTGGAAACTTTGCCCTCAGGAGTGTTGCCGAAATATTAAAGGGATGTCTGCGCAGCAATGACATTCTGGGTCGTGTGGGCGGTGATGAATATATTATTATGCTGGAGTGCGAGGAAGCCGACTTCGGGGAGAAGTTCCGGGAGCGTGTGAAGATGGCATGTAAGCTGTTTAATGAAAAATCCGGCAAGCCGTTCCTGGTGGAGATTTCCCTGGGAATCGCCGAGTTCCGCCCAAATATTTCAACAGACATCCAGCAGGTGATTTCCCTTGCAGACCAGCAGCTTTATGAGGCGAAGAAGCATAGGAAGAAGTCGGTGAGCAGGGCGAATAATGAAGGCGCGTGAGAATTGGGAGCTTGTGATGCCACCCTTTAGAGCGGTATCACAAGCCCCTTTGTCAAATCAAAGAGAAACCACCAGCTGAACTCAACATCATAAACTTAAGATTAGATATTACACATTTATATTATCCTGCTAAAAACTCATTTCAAAAGGGCAGA
>NZ_JBDGDM010000021.1:0-67065 GCF_040908885.1 Ruminococcus sp. RTP21358st1_G6_RTP21358_211008 | reverse complement strand
GTTGCGCCGGCGAGTGAGTAATACACATTGTCCAAATGCGTCCGCATTGAAGAACTTTTAATCAACTAAATAGCAATAGTACCTTATTTCCTACAACAATTCCAGAATATCCTCCCTGCTCATACCACTCAGCTGTCCCATATCACCGCTGATGATCTGCTCTGCCAGATCCTGCTTTGCTTCCTGGAGCTTCTGGATCTTTTCTTCAATGGTATTGCGGGCGATGAGCTTGTACACGGTAACTTTCTTTGTCTGTCCGATACGGTGGGCACGGTCAGTGGCCTGATTCTGGACAGCCTGATTCCACCAGGGGTCATAGTGGATAACCACATCTGCACCTGTCAGATTCAGTCCAACGCCGCCTGCTTTCAGGGAAATGAGAAATACAGGAGTGGTATCAGAATTGAACTGTTTCACAAGCTCCTGTCGTTTCTGCTTGGAGGTTTCCCCAGTGATGATGTAATAAGGAATCCCCTCTTTTTCCAGTGCTGCCTGAAGAAGAGCCAGCATGGAAGTAAACTGGGAAAATAAAAGCATACGGTGCCCACCATCAATAGCACTCTGAATCAACTGCATACAGCTTTCAGCCTTGGCAGATTCGCCGCGGTAATTTTCAAAGCAAAGAGAAGGAGAGCAGCAGATCTGTCGCAGCTTCGTCAATTCAGCCAGAATCCACAATTTGCTCTTATTAAATTCGCCCTCGTCCTGCTGAGCGATTTTTTCCTTCATATGCACAACCTGGGCATCATACAGCTTCTGCTGTGCATCCTCAAATTTCACGTAACGGACTTCTTCCAGTTTTTCAGGAAGATCCTTCAACACATCCTCTTTCAGACGGCGAAGGATAAATGAGGACACCATTTTCTGCAGACGGGTCATGGCAGACTCATCGTCGTTCTTTACGATCGGAGTTTCAAATTTCTTTTTAAAGGAGTCGTAACCGTAGAGAAATCCCGGCATTAAATAATCGAAAATGCTCCAAAGCTCACTGAGTCGGTTCTCAATTGGTGTACCTGTAAGTGCATAGCGGGTCTGGCTGTGGATCACTTTTACAGATTTGGCGGCTGCTGTTGTGTGATTCTTGATATACTGTGCCTCATCAATGATCTGGTATAAAAATTCTTTTTCCTCATACTGGTCAATATCTCTTTTTAAAAGGTCGTAAGAAGTGACCAGAACATCGAAATCTGAGTATGTCTGAAGCTTCGCCTGACGCTCGGACTGACTTCCTGCGATCAGGGAAACCTTCAACTGTGGGGCAAATCGGGCAAGCTCTTCCCCCCAGTTGAAAACAAGGGCTGCAGGAGCAACTACCAGAGATGTGCCGGTTTTGCCTTCAAGCTTTGCTGCGAGAAGAACTGCGATTACCTGTAAGGTTTTTCCAAGTCCCATATCATCGGCGAGAATTCCGCCAAATTTCCATGCTTCCAGGGTGCGCAGCCATTTGTAACCGTTTTTCTGGTATTTTCGCATAATCCTGGAAAGGCTTTCCGGCTCTTCAAAATCGGCATCGTTAATGGTTTTGAAGCCTTTTACAATTTCACGGAAATGACGGTCGCGGTTGGCATATATGTTTTCGTTGCTCTCCAGCATCTGATCCAGATATAAGGTGCGGTATGCCGGAATGTGCATCTTTCCTTTGACAAACTCCTTCGGGGTGAGATGAAGGGTTTTCATCAGTTCTGCCAGCATTTCCAGGTTCTGTTCCTGGAGATTGACAAATTCGCCGCTTTTCAGCTTGTAATATTTTTTCTTCAGCTGATAGCTTTTCAGGATATCCAGAAGCTCCTGGCTGGAAATATCATCCGTGGAAATATTCAGATCCAGGAGTCCGCCGGACACGGACACCCCAACGGAAACTTTTACAGTCTTTAAAGTATGTCGGCTGCGGAACCGGTTGGTGCAGCGTACTTCGCCAAGCTCCATGAGGGCGGCAGTTCCGGACTCCATGATCTGATAGCTCAGTTCTTCGTCGTGATTGCAGTGAAGTACGTCAAAGTCGGGATCATAGTAAGGCAGCCATTCCATGGTCTGATCCAGCACACTGTTTTCCAGAGGAAAGTCACGGAACTGCTGGTCCGGGGAGATATCCTCATGAAGTAAAAGCTTTCCTACAGAGAATTCTCTTTTTCCATAAAAGGCGCTTACCTTGCAGATAACGTTATCGTTTTCCATGTCCAGATAAAATACGAAGTGTGCTTCAGGCGTGAGGTACTGTCTGAATTTCTCCGGATTTTCCTCCGTAATATCCGCCACTTCCTGAAGCTGGGGCAGCACATTGTGATAAAAATTGGACAGTGTATTACGCCCCATCTGGAAGTGGAATTCTCCATTTCTGGAAAGCGCTGTCAATGGACGGACCTTCTCCATAAAGGCCGGTTCGGTTTTACAGAAGCTGTCATCCTGGATAAAGTATGAAGAGTCCATACCCTGAAAAAGCTCTGGGATGTATCCCTTTACTGTGACACCGTCAAATTGCTTTTTGTCCTTAGAGGCATCCAGAATCCGTATGGAAATCCGTGGATTCCCTGTTTTGCAGTGAAGCTGGGCTTTTTTACGGGCAGCATCCGGAGTTTTATCTTCAAAATCTATTTTATCATTGCAAATATTGTCATAAAAACTGTCCAGACGCCAGCCAAAAAGATCCAGAGAATTGCCAACATTAAATTTTTTTGGCAAATAGATGCCGGAATTCTGGATTTTGTCTACAAACTGCTCTTCCTCGCGGACGATCCGGTCAATATAGCGGATCCATTTGCGGCTCTCCTCTGTGAAATCCTGCGTTTTGTGGCTGATCTGGGTGCTGGTTCCATACTGAACGGTCTCACCGTTGCGAACCTGACGGCAGAAGTCATCCAGTTTTTTTACCACGAACATTTTGGAAGTTCCTACCTTAAAAGAAACGGAAAGCTTATTGTCATTCTGTGTCAGTCTTGGAACCAGGGAAACACCTGCGGAAACATGGGCCGGTGTTTCTTTCTGGTCATTTTTGAGCTGTCCTCTGCGATAGGAGTTCAGCAGATAGTCTCCGTTCATGTCAGTGGCATCCGAAAAATTGCTGTGGTTTACATAATCACGAATATAGAAGGCAAGTGCAGCTGTATACTGGCACCTGGAATTATCAGAATACCAGCCCCAGTATTTTCTGTGGCATTCCGGGCATCCGCATCTTGCATAAGTAACTTCCTCGTGAGAGAAAAGAAGGGTGACGCCGAAGATATCTCTGCCAGTCTGGAAGGTTGCTTCAATCTGGCCAAGGCGCTGACCGTTCATCCTGTCGTAGCCGCAGGAAATATCTGTGACATTCATTTTCTGTTGGCGATAGATGGCTTCCCCGTTTTTTCGGTCTTTGGGGGCAAGCTTTAGGGATTCAAGAATTTTGTCGCCGTCAAAGTAGCTGTAATTTTCCAGCTGTTGGATATTTCCGTCTAATGAGGAATCGTCGTCTGCGTCACTGTCATTCTGGGAACCGCCAAGAAGCTGGTACGTTTCGTTACGCTTTTGTTTTTCCAGCTCTTCCTGACGTTTGCGCTCTTCCGTTTCTTTCTTTTTCACTTCTGTCGGAGAATTTTTCATTTGTTTGGCTTCCTTTTTATGATTTTTCTTTGTCGTTTTTGTCCTTGGGAAACATGCTGTCCAGCAGTTTGGACAGTTCGTTGGCATGCTTCTTTATGCCGGAGAAGGGATTGCTTCTGTTTTTATGTTCATAGCCAAATTGAGCAGCAAATTTTTGCAAAGATCTGGTTCGCTTCATATAAAAACTCCTGCCAGATATTTCTTCCTTATAATATGAAAAGAAATACAGCAACGTGAAACATTTAACGACGAATGATCATCTTGCAGATAGGATTTCCTATAGAAGAAAATTTTTCTTCATATTCGGTCATTACATTGCCAACCATCATTTCTTCGTTGTGATGAAGATCAAAGGTATGTGCTTCAAGCTTCCATCCGGCTTCCGGGACTTCTTCTAGGGAAAAGTCGAACAGGCCGCGGTTGTCAGTTTTGAACTCGATGGTTCCGTCTTCTTTCAGAATCTTGTCGTAGCGGGCAAGAAATTCCCGGGAGGTAAGGCGGCGGGAAGCGTGGCGGGCCTTTGGCCAGGGATCGGAAAAATTCAGATAGATTTTTGAAACCTCGCCTTTTTCAAAAGTTTCCGGAAGGAGGCGTGCATCCATACGCATGAATTTCAGATTGGAAAGCGCCTGCCCTTCCTCAGCCAGCGCCTCCTTTTTCTGAATGGCACGAAGAAGTACGCTGTCATACATTTCGATTCCGATATAGTTGATCTCTGGGTGGAGCTTCGCCATATCCATAAGAAAGCGGCCTTTTCCCATGCCAACCTCCAGATGGACAGGCTGATTCTGTGGGAAAACCTTGTTCCAGTTTCCCTTATTCTCCTGGGGATTCTGGATCACGTAAATACTTTCTTCAATTGCGTCTTTGGCGCCTGGTATATTTCTAAGTCGCATGGTTTCCTCCTGTAATTAAATTTATAACCGTCTGAAACTGATTTCGGCTCTTTGCAAAAGTTTACCGGGTGGTAAAAAATGCTTGTCAGAATCAGCTGAAATAGTATTCATTCTTAACAAAACTACTATACATGATTTCCTGCTTTTTCGCAATAATATTGATATCGTGATTCTTCAGACACGCTCTATGTCAGGGGGGAGAACGCAAAGAGCTTTTAATTGAAAAATTGACCAATTTTGACTGAATATGAAACCTATCAGAAAGAAATGCAAATGGAAAAACGATAAAATTCTGTATAAATATGCATTTTCTTCCTATTTATAACTAATACGTGTACCTATTATAAAATTTCGATATGACAGGAATTGATAAGATTGTTAATTTTTAGTCAAATCATCTGGAATTGTATTGAATTTTTGTGAAAATTTTAGGCAAAGTTTGACTGGTATTTTCATCAAAATGGGTGTAAGATACTTAAAACTTGAAAAAGGAGGGGAAAAATGGAACAGATAATCGGTAAGTTATCCGAGATAGAGACAACTGCAGAGACCATTATGAGGGATGCATTGCAGAAGAAGAAAGCTCTTTCAGCTGAGATGGAAAGGCAGTCCAAGGAATTCGACACCCAGCTGGAGAAACAGACAGAAGAGCAGATTAAGGAAATTCGCCGGAATCTTGAGGGTGAGAAGGATAAGCGTCTGTCATCCCTGCGGGAAGACACTCAGGTTGCCTTAAGTCAGCTGGACGCTTACTATGCGAAGAATCACGAACGCCTTTCCAGAGAAATTTTTGAAAAGATCATTCAGGAGGAAGTGATGTAATGGGAAGCGTTCTTTCCTACAGCGGAATTTCCACGAAAATACGCGCTATGAGCAGTCATCTGGTGACAGATGAACAGCTTCAGGAAATCGTCCGCTTTTCGGACGTTCCACAGGTAGCCGCTTATTTGAAGAAAACGCCGGAATATGCGAAAGCATGGTCAGACCTTGATGAGAATAATCTTCACCGAGGTGAGATCGAGAAGCTTCTGAAGAAATCCATTTTCGGAAATTTCTCCCGCATTTACAATTTTGCAAACAAGGAGCAGCGCAAGTTCCTGGCACTTTATTCCAAGCGCTACGAAATCCGTGTTCTGAAAGAGATCATGACGAATCTCTTTGATCACAGAAGCACCAATCCTGTGGATATGAGTCCTTACCGCGACTTTTTCCTTCACCATTCCAAGCTGGACATTGACAGAGTGGCAGGTGCCGGAAATATGGATGAGTTCATGACAGCCCTGAAGGGCAATGAATTCTATGCTCCGCTTCAGAGCGTATATGAGAACGGCAATGGACTTTTATTTGACTACGGAATGGCTCTTGATCTTTATTATTTTAATCAGATCTGGAGTGTCCGCAAAAAGTTATTCAAGGGAAACGATCTGGACGAGATCACCAAGGCTTATGGTGAGAAGTTTGATATGCTGAACCTGCAGTTTATCTTGCGGTCCAAGCGTTATTACAAAATGGAGCCGGCAGCCATCTACGCACAGCTGATTCCCGTGAATTATAAACTAAAGAAAGAAGAAATCACAGCTCTGGTGGAAGCTACCAGCAAAGAAGAGGGTGAGCAGATCTTTTCCCGTACCTGGTATGGCAGGAAATATCAGCAGCTGAACCTGATCTCCATGGAGGAGCTTTATAATAGTCTGCTCCGTACCGTGCTTGAGAAAGAGGCTCGCAAGGATCCTTATTCAGTAGCTGTTTTGTATTCTTATCTTTACCACAAAGAGCATGAGGTAAACCGTCTGACCATCGCACTGGAGTGTGTTCGTTACCAGGTTGATCCGGACGAGGCAATGCATTATGTTCATAACAATTAGTAACCCGGAGGTAGCAATGTGATTGAGAAAATGAAATTTGTCAGCATTACCGGGCCAAGAGAGGATATCGACCGAGTTGTAAATAATTACCTCAGCCGGTATGAGATTCATCTGGAGAATGCTCTTACTGAGCTCACAGATGTGAAGAATCTTTCTCCTTATCTTGAAATCAATCCTTATAAAGAAGCTTTAAGCACAGTCGGAAGCTTCTATGAAGAGGTTGAGAACCCGGAGCAGGCTTCTGCGAAGAAGCTGCCAATCGAAAAAGCTCTCTCTTTCGTACAGCAGATCAAAGATGAAGCGGATGTCCTTAACAAGACACGCCAGGAACTGGAAGAGAAACGTGATTCTCTGTCAGAATCACTTCGTATTATCTATCCGTTCCGAAATGTAGACTTTGATGTGCAGTCAATCCTGAAAATGCGTTATATCCATTATCGCTTTGGACGGATCGAGAAAGATTATTTCGATAAATTTAAAACATACATTTATGATAATCTGGATACGATTTTCATTAAATGTGATGAAGATGACCGTTATATCTGGGGAATTTATTTTGTTCCCGTTCATGAAGCGCAGCGGATCCATGCCGTATATTCTGCTATGCACTTTGAAAAAATCTTTGTACCGGATCAGTATGATGGAACTGCCAAAGCTGCATACACAGCACTTGAAGCGCAGTACAAGAAAACAATTGCAGATCTTGATGCGAACAAAGCGGCAAGAAAAGCTTTCTTCAGAAAAAATGCATCCGACATTGTTTCCTGCAAACATACACTTTCCCAGTTTTCAAGGAACTTTGATATCCGTAAACTGGCAGCATGCACACATGGGGACAACAAGGGAGAGGCAGCAGCCGATTATAAGCCGAAGGAACCATTTTATATCCTTTGTGGCTGGATGACAGAGAAGGATGCCAAAGCTTTCCAAAATGATATTTCCGGAGATTCCCGTATTTTCTGTCTGATTGATGAGAATGAGCAGGAGGATGCCCATAAGACACCGCCTACCAAGCTGAAGAACCCCAAGCTTTTCAAGCCATTCGAAATGTACACCAAAATGTATGGCCTTCCGGCTTATGGAGAGATGGATCCAACCTGGTTTATCGCCATTACTTATTCCTTTATTTTCGGCGCAATGTTCGGAGATGCAGGACAGGGTCTGGTTTTATTGATCGGCGGATATCTTCTTTACAGATTCAAGCATATTGATCTTGCCGGAATCATCAGCTGTGCAGGTATCTTTTCCACATTCTTTGGCTTCATGTTCGGCAGCGTTTTCGGATTTGAGGATATTATAGAGCCTGTATGGTTAAGGCCTATGGATGCCATGATGAATGTGCCTTTTATCGGAAAACTGAATACCGTATTTATTATCGCTATTGGCTTTGGTATGGGAATCATTCTTCTGTGTATGATTTTTAATATTATGAATTCCCTGAAAGCAAAGGATACAGAGAAAGTATGGTTTGATACCAACTCTGTTGCAGGCCTTGTATTCTATGGATCCGCAGTGATTGTAATTGCATTGTTCATGACAGGCCATAAGCTTCCTGGCGGTATTGTTCTTTGCATTATGTTTATTCTTCCGCTGCTTGTAATGTTCTTAAAAGAGCCTCTTACAAACCTTGTGGAAAAGAAGCCGGCAGCCTTTGAAGGCGGTGTGGGAATGTTTATTGTTCAGGGATTTTTCGAGATGTTCGAAGTCCTTTTGAGCTATTTCTCCAACACACTTTCTTTCGTGCGTATCGGAGCTTATGCAGTCAGCCATGCAGCTATGATGCAGGTTGTACTGATGCTGGCCGGTGCCGAGAACGGAAGCCCGAACTGGGTAGTGATTGTTCTCGGAAATATTTTCGTATGCGGTCTTGAGGGTCTGATCGTTGGTATCCAGGTACTGAGACTTGAGTATTACGAGATGTTCAGCCGTTTCTACAAAGGAAGCGGAAGAAAATTCGAGCCGTTCCGTTCTGACGCGGAGGCAAAGTAAACTGCCGCTGGTAGTGAAATATTTATCAAATGTCTCTGTGAAATGCAGTGACATTACAAATGTTAAAAACACGAGGAGGTCAATTATCATGACAGTTATGACACAGATTATCTTAGCAGTAGCGCTTGTATTAAGCATTATCGTTCCATTTGGTTATTATTTCATCGGCGAGAAGAGCCGTGGACGCTATAAAACAACAATCGCAACAAACGCATTTTTCTTCTTTGGTACCATGTTAGTAGCAGCAATGGTTATGTTTGCAGGAAGCTCTTCTGTACAGGCTGCAACAGGCGCTGATGCAGGTATTGCAACAGGTCTTGGATATATTGCAGCAGCTCTTGTTACAGGTCTTTCCTGTATCGGTGGTGGTATTGCCGTAGCCAGTGCGGCAAGTGCAGCTCTTGGTGCAATCAGCGAGGATCAGAGCATTCTTGGTAAATCCCTTATCTTCGTAGGTCTTGCCGAAGGTGTTGCTCTTTACGGTCTGATCATTTCCTTCATGATCATCGGTAAATTATAATTATGAAAATGTTTTTGATCAGTGACAACATCGATACCTGCACAGGGATGAGACTGGCAGGTGTGGAAGGCGTGGTAGTCCATGAGCGTGACGAACTGAAGGACGCTCTGGAAAAAGCAATCGCCAACAAAGAAATCGGGATCCTTCTCCTGACCGAAAAATTCGGCCGGGAGTTTCCCCAGATCGTGGACGATGTAAAGCTGAACCATAAAACGCCTTTAATCATCGAAATCCCTGACAGGCATGGTACAGGCCGCAAACCTGATTTTATTACCGGATATGTTAACGAAGCCATTGGCTTAAAGTTATAGGCAGGAGAAGACCAAGCATGACAATTGAAGAAAAACTGCAGCATTTCTATGACACTTCCGTTGCGGAAGCCCAGACAGAGGCTGAGAATACACTGGAAGCACATAAGAAGAGTCTGGAAGAAATGCTTGAAAAGCATAAAGAATCAAGAAAAATGGATGCCGAGGCACAGATCAAGGCAGAGACAGAAAATGCTACCCGAGAGGTAAACAAGGCACTTTCTGCTGAGCAGCTGACTTTAAGACGTGACTGGACAGCCAAACAGAATGAGCTTAGAAATGAGCTTTTTGTAGAGGTTAAGAATCATCTGGAGGACTTTATGGAGAGCCCTGAATATCAGGATTATCTTTGTACAAGAATCCAGAAGGCAAGAGAATTTGCGGGAAATGATGAAATCTTCATCTATCTTTCCCCGGAAGATACAGCATTACAGCGTTCTATCGTTGCAAAGACAGGATTTACAGTTGAGATTTCCAAGGAGCCGTTTATGGGCGGTATCAAAGCTACCATCCCGGCGAAAAATATCCTGATCGACAATTCTTTCATGAGCGCTTATGAGAAGCTGAAAAAAGAATTCAAATTTGACGGAGGGCTGAGCCATGAATAAAACAGGTATTATCTACGGCGTTAACGGTCCTGTTATTTATCTGAAAGGCGACCCGGGATTTAAGATTTCCGAGATGGTTTATGTTGGACCTGAGAAGCTGGTCGGTGAGGTCATTGGTCTGAAAAAGGGCATGACTACCGTACAGGTTTTCGAGGAGACAACAGGACTGAAGCCAGGCGATACAGTAATGGGAACAGGCGATGCTATTTCCGTTCTTCTGGGACCTGGAATCATTCATAACATTTTCGATGGTATCCAGCGTCCTCTGGAGGAGATTGCAAAATCCTCCGGAAAATATATTTCCCGTGGTGTCAGTGTTGATTCCCTTGATACTGCTAAGAAATGGGATGTTCATGTAACTGTTAAAGTTGGAGATATGGTAAGTGCAGGTACTATCATTGCCGAGACTCAGGAAACAGCTTCCATTCTTCATAAATCCATGGTTCCGCCAACAATTGGAGAGGCTGAGGTTATCAAGGCGGTTCCGGACGGAGCATATACCATCCTTGACCCGATTGTAACGGTTCGTCTTTCTGATGGCAGTGAGCGCGATATCGCACTTGCGCAGAAATGGCCGATCCGTGTGCCAAGACCTACCTACAAGCGTTTCCCTGCAAGCGTGCCGCTTGTAACCGGACAGCGTATCCTGGATACCCTTTTCCCAATTGCAAAGGGTGGTACAGCAGCGATTCCTGGCGGTTTCGGTACTGGAAAAACTATGACACAGCACCAGATCGCAAAGTGGTCTGACGCTGATATCATTATCTATATTGGATGTGGTGAGCGTGGAAACGAGATGACACAGGTTCTGGAGGATTTCAGTAAACTGATCGACCCGAAATCCGGAAACCTGATGATGGACCGTACCACTCTGATTGCCAATACATCAAACATGCCTGTTGCAGCCCGTGAGGCTTCTATTTATACAGGTGTTACACTGGCTGAGTATTATCGTGACATGGGTTATGACGTTGCCATCATGGCAGACTCCACTTCCCGTTGGGCTGAGGCTCTTCGTGAGTTATCCGGACGTCTGGAGGAAATGCCTGCAGAGGAAGGCTTCCCGGCTTATCTGGCTTCCAAGCTTTCCGCTTTCTATGAGAGAGCGGGTATGATGCAGAACTTAAATGGAACAGAGGGTTCTGTTTCCATCATCGGTGCAGTTTCCCCACAGGGAGGTGACTTCTCCGAGCCTGTTACACAGAATACAAAACGTTTCGTCCGCTGTTTCTGGGGACTGGATAAATCTCTGGCTTATGCCCGTCATTTCCCGGCTATCCACTGGCTTACAAGTTATAGTGAGTACCTGGAGGATTTAACCCCATGGTACAGAGATAATGTTTCTGCTAAATTTGTAAGCGACCGTAATCAGCTGATGGCGATTCTGAACCAGGAGAGTTCCCTGATGGAAATCGTTAAGCTGATCGGTAGTGATGTTCTTCCGGATGACCAGAAGCTGACTCTGGAGATTGCAAGGGTTATCCGTCTTGGATTCCTTCAGCAGAATGCGTTCCATGCAGAGGATACCTGTGTACCGATGAGCAAGCAGTTCAATATGATGGAGATCATCCTTTATCTGTACGAGAAGTGCCGTTCCCTTGTTAATCAGGGAATGCCGGTTTCCGTACTGAAGGAGGACAATATTTTTGAGCGTGTTATTGCTATCAAATATGATGTTCCGAATAACAAACCTGAGATGTTTGACCAGTATAAGGCTGACATCGACAGATTCTATGATAACGTATTAGAGAGAAACGGCTGATAGGGAGGTAAGTTTTTTATGGCAATCGAATATTTAGGCCTTAGTGAAATAAACGGCCCTCTTGTAGTTCTGGAAGGCGTTAAAAACGCTTCCTACGAGGAAATCGTCTCCTTCCGTATGGATGACGGTACCGAAAAGCTTGGCCGTATTATTGAAATATACGAAGATAAAGCAGTAATTCAGGTTTTCGAGGGTACAGATAATATGTCCCTTGGAAACACTCATACACGTCTTAGCGGTCATCCTATGGAAATCGGGCTCTCTCCGGAAATCCTGGGACGTACCTTTAACGGTATTGGACAGCCAATCGATGGGCTGGGCGAGATCACACCGGAGGTAAGCCTGAACATCAATGGTCTGCCGCTGAACCCGGTTACCCGTGAGTATCCGCGTAACTACATCAATACCGGTATTTCTGCAATTGATGGTCTGACCACCCTGATTCGTGGACAGAAGCTTCCGATTTTCTCCGGAAACGGTCTTCCACATGATAAGCTGGCGGCACAGATCGTGCGTCAGGCATCTCTGGGTGCTGATTCCGATGAAAATTTCGCCATTGTGTTTGCTGCAATGGGTGTTAAGTATGATGTTGCAGAGTTTTTCCGCAGAACATTTGAGGAGAGCGGTGCTTCCGATCATGTTGTTATGTTCCTGAACCTGGCAAATGATCCGACTGTTGAGCGTCTTCTGACTCCGAAGATTGCCCTGACTGCAGCAGAGTATCTTGCTTTTGAAAAAGGTATGCATATTCTGGTTATCCTTACAGATATTACTTCTTTCTGTGAGGCAATGCGTGAGGTTTCTTCCTCCAAGGGAGAGATTCCTTCCCGTAAAGGTTATCCTGGATATCTTTACAGTGAGCTTGCTACTTTATATGAGCGTGCAGGTATTGTTTCCGGTGGTACAGGTTCTGTTACACAGATCCCGATTCTGACCATGCCTAATGATGATATTACCCATCCGATCCCTGACCTTACCGGTTATATTACTGAGGGTCAGATTGTTCTGGACAGACAGCTTCATGGACAGGGTATTTACCCGCCAATCAATGTTCTGCCGTCTCTTTCTCGTCTGATGAAGGATGGTATTGGTGAGGGCTTCACAAGAGCAGACCATCAGGATGTTGCCAACCAGCTGTTTTCCTGTTATGCAAAGGTTGGAGATGCGAGAGCCCTTGCTTCTGTTATCGGTGAGGACGAGCTTTCTCCTCTGGATAAGAAGTATCTGCAGTTTGGTAAGGCGTTTGAGGCTGAGTTTGTCGGTCAGACAGATACAGAGAACAGAAGTATTATCGATACTCTGAATAAGGGCTGGGAGCTTCTTGGTATGCTTCCGAAGGATGAGCTTGACCGTATTGATACTAAGATTCTGGATCAGTATTATCACGAGACTACCAAATAAAGAGTGAGGTGACTTGAATGGATCCGAATACCTTTCCTACCAAGGGTAATTTAATTCTGGCTAAGAATTCACTTGCTCTTTCCCGTCAGGGTTATGAACTGATGGATAAGAAGCGTAATATTCTGATTCGTGAGATGATGAATCTGGTTGATCAGGCGAAGGATATCCAGGGACAGATTGACGAGACGTTCCGGACTGCGTATGAGGCTTTGCAGAAAGCGAATATGGAGATGGGTATCGCGTTTGTGGATCAGATTTCCCATACGGTGCCGGTGGAGAATTCTATCCGTATTAAGACACGTAGTGTTATGGGTACGGAGATTCCGCTGGTAGAGTATGATAAGTCGGGAAATGTGCCGACATATGCTTATTATAGTACGAAGATGTCTCTGGATGAGGCGAAGGCGGCTTTTGAGAGGGTGAAGGAGCTTTCCATTAAGCTGTCTATGATTGAGAATTCGGCGATTCGGCTGGCTAGTAATATTAAGAAGACTCAGAAGAGGGCGAATGCGCTGAAGAATATTACGATTCCGAAGTTCGAGGCTCTGACCAAGGATATTTCCAATGCTTTGGAGGAGAAAGAGCGTGAGGAATTTACGCGATTAAAAGTTATTAAGAGGATGAAGCAGGGTGCATGAGGCACCCTGTTTTTTTTCTATATGTATGGTCAAGCGGATATTCCAGGTCCGCTTCGCTGCTTGCTCATAACCGAATGCTGCTTCGCAGCTTATGAGACATCAATTCACAGTTTCTTGCGAGATTCCCCATAGAATGAACACATAATGCCCATTTGTTGAACACATTTTGTCTGTATATTATTAGCCATAAGGAACACAAAACAAGGCAAATACAGAAAGGAATTAAATGGGTATGAAACGTAAATATGTGGCAGTTTTAATGGGAATTATGGTAGCAACTACTTCTGTACCGACGATGGTTTATGCTGAGGACAGTAAGACCGAGGCGGCTGCAGATGCAGTAGATACAACAGATGAAAGTGTTGAGGCGGATGCTTCGGGTGAGAGTAGTGACGAGAGTCAGGAGAATCAGGAGAGTCAGGAGAATGTGGTACTTGGTGAGGTTAAGTCGGTTTCAGTTTCCGATTCTGAGATTACCATTGCAGTTGGGACTATGAAGGAGATGGGACAGCCTGGTGATGATGGTCAGAACGGCGGAGAACCGAATAGTCAGGGTGGCGAAGCGCCGAGTGACCAGGACGGAGAGGCGCCTGAGAAACCAGAAGGTGACAATCAGGATGGCGAGGCGCCTTCTATGTTGGATCTGACTGGTGAGGAGCAGACGATTACGGTTACTGCAGATACTGTGATCACAAAACAGGCGGGCGGCATGCAGCCTGGCGGAGATGGACAGAATAGCGATGCACCGGAGAAGCCGGAAGGAGATGACCAGAGCGCAGATTCTTCTGATGGAGAAGCACCGGAGAAACCGGAAGGAGATGACCAGAGCGCAGATTCTTCTGATGGCGGAGCACCGGAGAAGTCGGAAGGAGATGACCAGAGCGCAGATTCTTCTGATGGAGAAGCACCGGAGAAACCAGACGGGGATGCTCGGGATGGCGGTGCTCCAGAGGAAAATGGACAGTCTGCAGAGGCTGAGGAAATTTCACTTTCTGATATTCAGGAGGGCGATACCGTTTCTGTCACGTTAGATGAAGATGGAAATGCAGCTTCCATTACAGTAATGTCCATGGAAATGGGTGGCCAGGGAGGTCCTGGTGGTGATGGTCAAGGTGCTCCGGGTCAGGGAGGTCCTGGTGGACAGTCTCAGGGTGTGGACAGCTATACTGCGGTAAATGAGTATATAGAAGATACAACTGTATCAAATGAGACAATTGAGTCAACAGGAACTGACGAGAATGCAGCATTGATTTCTTCCGGAGCAAACGTAACACTTGATAATGATACGATTACAAGAACTTCTGCAGACAGCCAGGGCGGAGACAATTCCAGCTTCTATGGCGTAGGCGCAGCAGTTCTGGCAACAGACGGTACTGCTTATGTGAAAGATGGCAGTGTGACTACAGATGCAGCTGGCGGTGCAGGGCTTTTTGCATATGGAGATGGAACTGTATATGCATCTGATACAACTGTAAAAACTGCCCAGGATACATCAGGCGGTGTTCATGTAGCTGGCGGCGGTACTCTTTACGGATGGAATCTGGATGTGGAGACAAATGGTGAGTCGTCTGCAGCAATCCGAAGTGACAGAGGCGGCGGAACAATGGTGATTGATGGCGGAAACTATGTTTCCAATGGCGTTGGTTCCCCGGCTATTTACAGTACAGCTGATATTGCGGTAAGCAATGCAACTCTGACAGCAAATGGTTCAGAGGCTGTTTGTATCGAAGGTCTGAATTCTATTCACCTTTATGATTGTGACTTGACAGGAAATATGAGTGATCTGGATCAGAATGATAATACCTGGACTGTAATCCTTTACCAGAGCATGTCTGGTGATTCTGAGGTCGGAAACAGTACTTTTCAGATGGATGGAGGCAGCCTGACTTCTGAGAACGGCGGTGTATTCTATACAACCAATACAGAGAGTACAATTACTTTAAATAATGTAGATATTAACTATAACGACGAGAATGAGTTTTTCCTGCAGTGTACAGGTAATACCAACCAGAGAGGATGGGGACAGTCTGGAGCAAACGGAGCTGACTGCCACTTTACCGGTATTAGTCAGGATATGCAAGGAAATGTGATCTGGGATTCTATCAGTGATCTGGATTTTTATCTCACAGATGGCAGCAGCCTGACAGGTGCAGTTGTAGATGATGAGAGTTATGCAGGCGAAGGCGGAGAGGGATACTGTAACGTTTATGTAAGCGCAGATTCCACCTGGACTGTAATTGGCGACAGTACTGTCTCATCTCTGGAAAATGAGGGAACAATTGTAGATAGTAATGGAAAAACTGTAACAATTCAGGGTACAGACGGAACTGTGTATGTACAGGGCGACAGCGAGTACACCATTACAACTGGTTCCTACAGCGACACAGCAGATCTGTCCGGAGCAACGGCGATCCAGGATCAGAGTGTTTATACAATTGAGAAACCGGATCAGCTTTAAAATTGGATAAAGAAACTCTCCAATTTGAAGATTATGGGCTTGATGAGTTATAAGAAAAAACACTGGGCTACACTTTATTGTGGCTCAGTGTTTTTTCGCTAAAAGAAGAGTGAACCTGAATTATAAAAATCCCGGTCAGAAAAGAAGTATCAAGACAGTTCTTTTCTAAAGACCGAGATTTTTTATGTTAAATTTAAAATCAAATTCGAATTCTCCGACGTAAGCAACTTCCGAAAATTCTCCTAAAAGAAGGAGGGCCGGACCTTTTGGCCCGGCAAGTATGAAAAAGAAAAAGTATATTTATAATCTATGTAAAAAAGCTTTCGCTTTATTTGTTTATTAATATACGCGGAATTTGTGATGAATCTGTGAGGACAAATTGAAAAATATATGAGGAAAATCTAAAGAACTTATAAACTGGAACGCACCTGAAGTGACCGGCTTAGGAATATACAGTATGAAAAAGCTGTGCATTTAAACCCAACTTCATGGTGATAAAATCTATCTACGATATATTGAAAATTTTATTCAGCTAAGAAAATTAGTCGTTGTAAAAGTTGTAATACTCATTTATAATGGAAAGAAGATTCAAGGTTATTGTTTACCGGAGATTTTCCAGCGTGAACAGTAACGATTCCAATGAGAATTTATAGGGAAAAACAGGAGGAAAACCTTGAAGAAAGAATTAGTTATTGTAATTGATTTTGGTGGTCAGTACAATCAGCTGGTTGCAAGACGTGTCAGAGAATGTAATGTATATTGTGAAATCTATTCTTACAAGACCGATCTTGAGAAGATCAAAGCCATGAATCCAAAGGGAATCATTCTTACCGGTGGACCGAACAGTTGTTACGAAGCTGATTCACCGACTTACCAGAAAGAATTATTCGAACTTGGTATTCCGGTGCTTGGGCTTTGCTACGGTGCACAGCTTATGATGCATGTTCTCGGCGGTAAAGTTGAGAAAGCAGATGTAAGTGAATACGGCAAAACAGAGCTGCTGGTTGACAAAAAAGACTCCAGAATTTTTGAAGGAGTATCAGAGAAAACAATTGTCTGGATGAGTCATACAGACTATATCTCCCAAGCAGCACCAGGATTTGAGATTTCTGCACATACAGCAGACTGTCCAGTGGCTACAGCCGAGAATGCGGAGAAGAAACTGTATGCGATCCAGTTTCATCCGGAAGTTCTCCATACAGTAGAAGGAAAGAAGATGTTATCCAATTTCGTACTTGGTGTATGCGAATGTGCCGGAGACTGGAAGATGGATGCATTTGTTGAGCATACAATTAAAGAAATCCGTGAGAAAGTGGGCGACGGCAAAGTCCTTCTGGCACTGTCTGGCGGTGTTGATTCTTCTGTAGCAGCAGGACTTCTTTCCAGAGCTATTGGCAAGCAGCTGACATGTGTGTTTGTAGATCATGGCCTTCTTCGTAAAGACGAGGGCGATGAGGTTGAGGGTGTATTTGGTCCTAATGGACAGTTTGACCTGAATTTTATCCGTGTGAATGCACAGCAGAGATATTATGATAAACTTGCGGGAGTTACTGAGCCGGAAGCGAAGCGTAAGATCATTGGTGAGGAATTTATCCGTATCTTTGAAGAAGAGGCTAAGAAGATCGGTGCTGTTGATTTTCTTGCGCAGGGAACCATCTATCCAGATGTGGTAGAGAGTGGTCTTGGCGGAGAGTCTGCAGTGATCAAGTCTCATCACAATGTAGGCGGACTTCCTGATTTCGTAGACTTCAAGGAGATTATTGAGCCGCTTCGTGACCTCTTCAAAGATGAAGTCCGCAAAGCAGGACTGGAGCTTGGAATTCCAGAGAAGCTGGTATTCCGTCAGCCATTTCCGGGACCGGGACTTGGAATCCGTATTATCGGCGAAGTTACTGAAGAGAAAGTTCGCATTGTGCAGGATGCTGATTTCATTTACCGTGAAGAAATTGATAAGGCAGCAGAAGCTTATAAAATTGAGAACGGCAAAGAACCATCCTGGATGCCGAACCAGTACTTTGCAGCTCTTACCAATATGCGAAGCGTAGGCGTTATGGGCGATTTCAGAACATACGATTATGCGGTGGCACTTCGAGCAGTGAAGACGATTGACTTTATGACAGCAGAGTCCGCAGAGATTCCGTATGAAGTACTGAACAGGGTTATGAATCGTGTTATTAATGAAGTTAAGGGAGTTAACCGCGTATTCTACGACCTGACCAGTAAGCCACCGGGAACGATTGAGTTTGAATAGTTGACGCTGGGCTACAAAGCCCGTAACCACGGGGCTTTGCGGCTTTGGGTGTTTGAAATTGCATTATCATTGCATTTTTATATTTCTTTGTGATACATTGCAGTATGCTGATTACTGGTATAATTAGCAATACTTTGAGAAGCTGACTGGTAGCTGAGAACCCCGGTCAGCTTCTTTGCAATCTCAATATTGGTGTTTGGATACAGATGACCATAAGTTCCTAGTGTCGTCTGTATTTTTTCATGTCCAAGACGCTCTTTAATCAGCAGTGGATTTTCGCCCATGCTGATAAGCAGGGAAGCATGCGAATGTCTCAGGGCATGAATTTTGATTCTGTGGACACCAGCTAAATTTGCCAATTTCTCTAATGCTCTTGGAAGCGTTGTTTTGCTGGTGGGTGTACTGTTATAACTCAGTACGAATCCACAATTTGGTAAAACCTTTGCCTGGACCGCCTTCCATTCTTGTAATTCCTTGATGGTATCAGCATCAATATAAATGGTACGGTTGCTTGCCTGCGTCTTAGGTTCAACGAATTTGTAGTCATTCATTGTTTTATAGTACAGTGTTTTACTAATAATCAGCATACCTGTTTCAAAATCAATATCATCCCACTGTAAGGCGGCAGCCTCTCCAATACGCATTCCAGTCATAAATAAAAGCCAGAACGAGATGAAGAGATAGTGCTCGTAGTAGTCACCTTTGTACAGCAGGGATATTACCTTCTGAAACTCCTCCAAAGTCCAGAAGTCGATCTTTACTTTTTTAGATTTGATATTGCCGATCATGCGGGCAGGATTCTTCTTTGCAAGTCCGAGGATAATCGCCCGGTCAAAAGCTAAACATAACATTCCCTGAACAATGCGTACATAGTTTGGACTGAATTGTTTTGCCAACTTGAGCTGCCAGGTCTGTACATTTATCGCTTCTATTTCGGACACTTTCTTCTTGTAGAAATAGGCAAAGTGTTTTTGAATGGTCGAGTAACGATTCTTGTAGGTACTTTCTTTCACCTGAGTTTTGTACCACGGAAGATAGATTTCTTCAATAAACTTTTTGAAGGTAATGTCTTCCTTCTTATCAGCTAATTCTTCCGTTGATGCAAGAATCAATTTGGAATACTCGGCACGGGCTTCTTTTTTTGTTGAGAATCCGCTGCGGTATTTTTGAATCTGTTTTCCGGTTACAGGATGATATCCGAGGTTGGCTCGAAAATAATAAGTGCCGTTTTCTGCTTTTTTAATTGGATCTTTTGCCATGATTTCACTCCTTACTAAAATGCAAAAAGCACGATCATTCTTGCTTATCGGGCAAAGTAATCCCTAATAATTCTTCAACGGCTTCTTTTGGAACCCTGTCTAATTTTCTGGATTGATAATAGGTATGCCCCTTTTCTACCATAAGTTCCTTTGCTTTTTTGATAATATCAGCAGCAAAGGAAGGACCGTAGCCTAATTCAATCAAATCCCTTTTTGTTACAGTTATCATGAATCTCCTTTCCACAGACAGGGAATCAACTTGATACCTGTCTATTATTATATCAAATTTTGAGTAAAAGTTCTCTAATAAAAGCGCTATAAGCTAAAATCCCAAAAGTCTATGTTATTCTTTCAGAAGCCAGTTCCTATGCCCGTTCCGGCCACGTAAAACGGTGTTACTTTGTAACTATTAAGCTGCAGGCGTGCGAAGATGCAAACTATCTGCAGTCACCTATATCAATCTCCCGAAAGATTTCTTTTGTTTTCAAGGTACGGCGAATGGATATATTACCCATTCAATTAAGGAATAGGGGGCTTTTCTTTAAGATTGAAAAATTTTAAGAAAAAATGATAAAAATAAAAGCTGCCTTGATTTGGCAGCCACGGAAATCTATTTGCGTTTTAGAGCCAGACGATTCAGCATGGAAATGAGCGCAAGCATATCCTCGTCATCGAGTTGTTTCATCAGATCAGTTGCTTTGTCAATCAGAGGAAGATTGTGCAGCTCTGAATCGAAGAACTGTTGAGGAGTGACTTCCAGATAGTCACAGATATCCAGAAAGCTCTGCATGGTAGGCAGAGAACGTCCGGAAGTGAGGGACTGGATGTAGCTTTTATTTTTGCCAAGATCCAGACTCATCTGATATTCAGATACATTTTTCTTTAAACGCAGTTCGCTGATGCGTTCTCCAATAAAGTTTTTATCCATACATTTACACCTCTCTTCCACATTTTAAACTATTTACTTACAGCAAATTACGGAATAAAATAGAGATATATTTGAAATATAGTGATTATTCCGTAATATAACCGTAATTTACTAAAATGATACAAAAAAAGAAATTATGGATGATAGAAAATGGATTTTGGGGTATGATGATAGCAAAGGAAGTGGATGTCTGTGCGGATTATAGGAAATGAGCAGGAAATTGAATGGGCGAAGGAAGCACTGCGGAATCAATGTAACGATTGTCCCTACTTGGACTGCTGTAATGAAAAGGCGAAAGAGGAGTCAAAGCAGTGTGGAACGGTTCGGTTTGGCTGCCGGGAGTATCTGAAAGAGAAGATTGAATTCGTAGTAGAAAAATAGATGTAGTATTTTGAACAAATATAAACACCATATATAGTATAAGCCTGAATTGACATGAGGAATATCTTGTGCTAGTATACTGATATAGTTTATTTTATGCACACCCTTTTTGGGGAGTTTCGGGATTCATAAGAATCTCCAAACTTACAGGAAACAGCAGGAGCTGATTCCTGGCATAAGTAGTTTATGTTTGTAGTGAGTGTCACGGTATGCCTTTTTTGGCTGCGTGGCACTTTTGTTTTTTCAGGAAGAAACCAGACTTTTAAGAATGAACAGAGAAAAGACTCTCTTTTCATTCTTTTTTTGTGCTTACATTTAGGTTTCGGCATAGTTGCATGCCACAACCAGCTTCGGCTGTTGATGGATAAATATTATTTTAAGAAAGGTGGAATAAGAACATGAATGAAGCAAGAGTGTATGCAGATGGATTTGAGAGATCCTTTGCAGAAGTAAAAGATCTGCTGGAGTTTCTGGCAGAGAGAGGAAGAAATGCCAAATGGATCAGAAAGCCAACGAATACGTTACGGCTGGCACCACTGGAAAAGGAGGCTCAAAATCTGGATGCGGCAGATGCATCCATGGAAGAAATTTTGGAGGATACAGAGAAGAATACGCAGCTTGTACTGAAAATGAGAGGAGAATCCTATCCGGTACGTGACTGTGCCATCCGCACCATTTTAAGCCGCGCAGGTGTCAATGGAGACGGGCTTCGCAAGCTGGATAAGGCAACATATGCGAAGGTAGTCAATTACTGCCTGCGGGTTGCAAAAGGGGATGCCCTGATTAAGATTGCGGACGGAAAGGTTTCCGCAGTACATGGCGGGGATAAACATGATTATTGCATCCTTGATATGAAAGCCATGTTTGAGACAACCTGCGAATATCTGAATCTGAATTTCAAAGGCAGTGTTTACATGGAGGGCTCTGGTATCTATGACCATTCCATTGTATCTGCCATGTGGAAGCTCGGAGGAAGTCAGGAACTTCTGGATACTTACCGAAAAGCACTGGATGCACACGGAATGGATGAGAAGATCCTGTCACCGGCACTTCGTTTTACCACATCTGACGTGGCAGCGAGCGGTGCAAATCTGTATCCGATGCTTTTGACAGACGGACCAAACGGCGTTATCAGTCTGGGAAGTCCAATCAAGCTGGCTCACGATAAAGGGGCAACGATTCTGGACTTCCGGAAAAATCTGGAGCAGGTATGCGCCCGCTATGTGGATGCGATGAAGAATCTTACTCAGCTTATGGACATTGAGATCCGTAATCCGGTGAACTGCCTGAAGCTGCTGATGAAGGAACTTGGCATTAAACAGAAGATCCGGAATGAGGTGGTGGAGCTATTTGTATCCCAGAACGGGGAAGGTGCCTGTACGGCACATGATCTTTATTATGCCATGAATGAAGCCTCCTTTTTTGCAGCCTGTGAAGGAATGTCCGGACAGGGCATCCTGAAGCTGGAGGAGGATATTACGAAGGCGCTTATAAAAGACTGGAAAAAATATGACGTTTATGGAGCAGTCAAATGTTAGGAGGAATTGGAATGAATAACAAAGCAGAGTATACACCGGAAAAGGTTGTGGATATCAGTAACCTGTCAAGAGAAGACTGGTTGGAATACCGCAAAAAAGGAATCGGCGGCAGTGATGTAGCGGCAATCATGGGGATCTCTCCATTTGCCACTATCCGGGATCTGTTTTACAACAAAACAGGTGTGCAGCCGGTCATTCAGGAGGAAGAGGAAAGCAACTGGGTTGCCAAGGAAGTCGGACACCGGCTGGAAGATCTGGTGGCAGAAATCTTTTCCAAAAAGACCGGACTGGAAGTATTTCCGGTACGTGTCATGTTCCGGCATCCATTATATCCGTTCATGCTTGCAGATGTGGATTTTTTTGTTCGTATGCCGGATGGGACATTTGCGATTCTGGAATGTAAAACCTGCAATTATAATGCGAAAGATAAGTGGGCTGATGAGGGTATTCCAGCTCATTATGTGCTGCAGGTAAGGCATTATCTGTCTGTGATGAATATGCAGAAAGCCTTTATCGCATGCCTGTATGGAAATAACGAGAATGAGTTTGTGTATCGCACCATTGAGCGTGATCTGATTGAGGAAGAAGACATCATTGATCAGGAAACGTATTTCTGGCAGGAACATGTATTGAAAAATGTAGTACCGCCGCATAACGGGAATTCCGATCTGGTTCTGGCAAATATCCGTAATTATGGTGGTTTTGCAGACAAATCTATTCCGGAAATTGTGCTTTCCGGTCTGGAATCAAAAAATCTTGAGAAGTATCTTACCCTTTCGGAGGAAAAGTCACAGTTGGAAAAACGGAAAAAGGAAATCGAAGCAGAACAGCGGGCAATCAGTGTTCCTTTTGTGGAACAGCTGGGGCAGGGCTGCAAGGCAGTGCTGGAGGACGGTACGAACCGTTACCGTATTACCTATAATCCGACCAGACGTACTTCGGTTGGGAAAGACCAGATGGAGAAGCTGAAAAACCAGCATCCGGATATCTATGAGGAATATACAAAAACAACGGAGAGCCGTACTTTCCGAATTAAGAAGGAGGCGGCGTAATGAGAAAACCAAATGAACGGATGCGGATAAAAAGCTGGAGGGATATAAACAATGAGGTGCAGATTTAAACATAAGATTTTCCAGAATGAGGAGAATGGGTATACGATTGCCATATTCACCACACAGGATACGTCTGTCCCCCTGTCAGCCAGAGACAAATATCTGGCATCCCGGAATATCATCGGCTTCTCAGCGATTGGATTCGGTCTTCCGCTTACAGACGAGATTGAGCTTGAGATGGAAGGCAGATGGGAGAGCGGAGAGCATGGAACTCAGTATCAGGTGGAAAATTTCATGGAGGTTGTACCACGGACAAAGGAGGGTATCTTAGGATACCTTTCTTCCGGTGCAATCAAAGGTATCGGTCCCAAGATGGCAGATACTATTTTCCGGAAGTTTGGGCTTCAGACACTGGAAATCATGGAAAACAACCCGCAGGAACTCTTGAAGATCCGTGGAATTTCCGAGAAGAAGCTGGCTGCTATTGTGGAGTCCTATGGAAAAAACCAGGTGTTCCGGGAACTGATGACGTTTCTGGCGCCTTTTAAGGTAACACCCAAAAAAGTGAATATGATTCTGAAGAAATTCGGAAATGAATCGGTGGATATTATCCGGCACCGCCCTTACATGCTGAGTGCAGTCAAAGGCTTCGGGTTTCTGACTGTGGATGCGATCGGAAGACAGTGCTGCTGTGCACTCAATGATCCCATGCGGATATCCGGGTGCATCGGACATATCATGAATCAGGCAATGAAAGAAGGACATCTGTTTAAGCAGCGTCAGGAGGTTATCAGGGAAGCACTGGAAATGCTGAACCGGGATCTGCAGGTCATGGCAGTATCGGAGCAGGATGTCAGTCAGGTGCTTTACCGGCTGGTGCTGCAAAAAAGCATTGTTGTGGAGGAAGAACGGATCTATTCTATCCGGCAGTATGAAGAAGAAACACAGACCGCTTCCATGATAGCCAGACGGCTTTTGGAGAAGCCGGTTTTGCTGTCCATTGAACCGGAGCTGGAAAAGGCACAGAAGACACTGGGGATCACGCTGTCAGAAACACAGAAACAGGCAGTGCGGATGGTGTTTGCACATCCCATCAGTATTATTACCGGAGGTCCCGGAACCGGAAAGACAACGGTTCTCAAGGTGATTCTCTATATCCATCAGGCGTTATGCAGGTCAGAGGTACAGCTTATGGCTCCGACCGGACGTGCGGCAAGACGTATGGTGGAGAGTACCGGCTGTGAAAATGCATCCACGATGCATCTGGCCCTGGGGCTTTTGGGAGATGATACGGATTTTGAACCGGATTTTGAGTACCTGTCTGCCGGATTTCTAAATGTAGATGAGGTGTCCATGGTGGACATGCATCTTGCCTATGAATTTTTCCGGCGGGTTAGCAGACATGCCAGAGTCCTTTTAGTCGGGGATAAGAACCAGCTTCCATCCGTAGGAGCCGGGGATGTGTTCCGGCAACTGATTGCCTGCGGGCTGATTCCGGTCACGGTACTGGATCTGGTTTACCGGCAGGGCGCTTTGAGCAGCATACCTTATAATGCAAAACTGATGCAGGAGAATAAGACTAATCTGAGCTTTGGGGAGGATTTTCAGTTCATTGCCTGTAAAGGAGCAGATGAAGCGGCAGAGATTGTCCGGAGGATTTATCTGGACGAGATTGCAAAAAACGGCATGGATCAGGTACAGATCCTGACTCCGTATCGGAAACGCAGTGCTGCCGGAGTGGATGAATTGAACAAATCTCTGGAGGATTTTGTAAATCCGCCAATCGCAGGGAAGAAGGAACTGCATATCGGCAGTCAGGTGTTCCGGGTTGGCGATAAGATTTTACAGAATAAAAATACCGAGATGGCGAGTAACGGCGATCTGGGCAGGATACTGGACTGTATCACGGATGAGGATGGAAATGCCAGGGCAGTGATCGGATTCCCGGATGGGCGGCAGGTGCAATATGAAGCTGACCAGATGGAAATGATCGAACATGCTAACGCAACAACCATCCATAAGGCACAGGGTTCCGAATGTCCGGTTGTCATCATCCCTTGGGTAAAAGCCTTTTATATGATGCTGAAGCGCAATATTCTCTATACCGGAGTGACCAGAGCGAAAAGCAAGGTTTATCTGGTAGGGGAATGGGCTGCAGTCTGTCAGGCAATCCATACGGATGACAGCGGGACAAGGAACACCATTCTGAGTGAGCGGATCGTACAGTATTACGATCAGTATCAGAGTGAACAGAAACCGGAAATGGAGCAGTTAAAACTTGTTGTTTAAAAATATTTTTCAATTTTTGAAATAAGCGGACTATTACTCTTATATAGGGGAACGTCTGCTTTTCTAAATGAAAGGAGCAGAGAATGAAAGAATTATTGTATAAGAAATCAGAGGCAGTTGCCGCTTTGAACCGTGTGGATGGCTTCCATCCGATGGAACTGGCAAGAAAGATTGGAGAAGAAGGGCAGGAGGAGCAGCTTTATCTGGATGTGAAATACCGGAAGCTATGGTTTCGTCTGGTCAATCCGGCAGGAAAGATCATCAGCCGGATTATCACTTTCACAGAGAACATGGCAGTTGTGGAAGCACGTATCTATCTGGATAAATGTGATCAGGAAGACAATTATGTAGCCAATTCCTTTTCGCAGAAATTCCGGAGCGATGACCCGAAGTTTGGAGACAAATTTCTGGAAATGGCAGAAACAGCAGCCGTAGGAAGGGCATTATCGGATGCCGGATATGGTGTGCAGTTTGCGGATGTGGGAGAGGAAAATGATCCTGCACAGGTAGATGCCGGAATTCCATATCAGAATCCACAGATGCCGGATTCAGGTGCCATGGAAAATGCAGCCATGCCGGATTCGGGTGTCATGCCAAATGCCCCTATGCCAACTTATGGAGAGATGCCAGGTCAGCCGGAATATGCAGGCCAGCAGATGATGAATCAGTTCTATCAGCAGGCACAGGCGGCGGGAAGCACC
Organism: Ruminococcus sp. RTP21358st1_G6_RTP21358_211008; assembly: GCF_040908885.1. Taxonomy (NCBI): domain Bacteria; kingdom Bacillati; phylum Bacillota; class Clostridia; order Eubacteriales; family Oscillospiraceae; genus Ruminococcus; species Ruminococcus sp. RTP21358st1_G6_RTP21358_211008. Next base: position 40,645 of record NZ_JBDGDM010000021.1, on the reverse strand, counting down.
ATTTACCATGGCAGTGGACAAATGCCTGGCTACGGTTCCGCTCCGGCTGCCTCTACGCCGCCAAAGACCGGACAGATGCTGCAGGGAGCATTACAGAATCTGGATACGTCCCTTCCGGTAGAAGAACTGATGAAACACATGAACTATGAAATGGCAGTCGGGACTGTGATTCCGGGAAAGGGAAAATACGGCGGAAAGACCATGGGACAGGTGGCAGTTGAAAGCCCGTCAACGATCCAGTGGTTTGCCGAGCAATATTCCGGACCGAACAATCTGGTTCCGGCGGCAGCAAAGGTAATTTTACAAAAAGCAATGCCGATGGCTGGTTAAGGAAGAACCCCGCAGAGAGCTTTTTTCTGCGGGGGAAAGGAGGAAGAGACCGGGATGTATTATGATATGTCTGGGTTTGATTATGGAATACTGGATGTGGTGCAGGTGCTGCATCTCAGAAAGCGGCGGGGAAACTATTATGACTGCCCGTTTTGTGGAGAGACGCATGGAAAACTGAATATCAATGTGGAAAAGAATGTATTCCGGTGCAACCGCTGTGATGCGTCCGGGGGGATGCTGAAGCTTTATGCGGATTTGCACAATGTTACACTCTCCGAAGCAAATCAGCAGATCCGGGAAGCATTAGGAAAAGGAGAATACCGGACGGATTATATCAAAGCAACGCCGGTACAGGAAGAAAAGGCAACGGCAGAGCTTGCACCCATAGAGGAAATCCACCGGACGTATCAGAGAATGCTGTCCATGCTCACGCTTAACAGGAAGCATCAGGAGGATCTGCAAAGACGAGGATTAAAACCGGAACAGATCGAAGCACAGCGTTACCGGAGTGTCCCGCTGTTTGGAATGAAGAAGCTGGTCAAAAGGCTGGCAGAAGAAGGATATATGGTGAAAGGCGTGCCGGGATTCTACCGGGATACAGACGGAAACTGGACGATTAACTTCAAAGCAGAAAACTCAGGAATCCTGATTCCCATAGTTTCTTTGGACGGGTTCATCCAGGGTTTTCAGATCCGGGTAGATCATGTGACTGACACGAAAAAATATATCTGGCTGTCCAGTGTCAATTATGACCAGGGAGTTTCCTCCGGAAGTCCGGTACATGTGATCGGTGATCTTGCCGCAGAACGTGTCTATCTGACCGAAGGAGCCTTAAAAGGGACCATAGCCCATTATCTGTCCGGCGCTACCTTTGTGTGCGTTGCCGGAGTGAACCAGTACCGGAATCTGAAACCGGTGCTGGAGCGGATGAAAGGATATGGGATGAAACAGCTTTTGGAGGCGTATGACATGGATAAGAAGATGAAAGTAGCCTGCAATAAGCATGACAGTAAGTGTGCGGTCTGTTTTGAGCGTTCCCCTGTTATCTGCCAGCATAAGGCGGAGAAACGGAGGATTATCCAGAACGGCTGCAATAAGGTCTATGAAATCTGCCGGGAGCTTTCCCTGCCGATGAACCGGATGGTCTGGGATATGGACGAGAGCGGGGAGTGGAACGGGAAACACAAGGGGATTGATGACTATTTAGCCGCCATCAAACAGAAGGAAGGAACCGGGGCACAGACTTCGGCTCTTCCGAAAGGAGAACAATCATGAGAAAAAAAGGAAATACGGTTCTTGCAGGACTCATTATCTGCCTGTTGCTTGTTTTTCTCGCAGCGGCAGGAAAACTCTTTGGTGCTTATCTGAAGTATCAGAAAGGGGACGTAAGTTACGAGAAACTGCAGGAATATGTTCAGGAACCAGAGGAAGAAGAATCACCGGAGTCTGAGAAAGAAAAGGAGGAACCTAAGAATAGGTATCTAGAAATTGATTTTGCAGGTTTAAAAGCGGTTAATCCGGATGTCATAGCGTGGATTCAGATTCCGGCACTGGATATTAGTTATCCGGTGGTACAGGGGAAAGATAATGCATATTATCTTCATCACCTTTTTTCGGGAGAATCCAATATCAACGGGAGCATCTTTGTGGACTGCCATAATCAGCCGGACTTTACGGATCAGAATACGATCGTGTACGGGCATAATATGAAAAACGGGAGCATGTTCGGAACTCTGGATAAGTACCAAGACAAAGAGCTATTTGAACAACATCCGGAGTTTTATCTCTATTTGCCGGACAAGATCCTCAAGTATCGTATCTTTTCCTGCTATGCGGGAAGAACCGGAAGTGAGGGATATAGGTATCATTTCCCGGAAGCGGAAGATTTTCAGACGTTTCTGGATACGGTGTCTTCTTATAGGGATTATGATACCGGCACCGAGCTGTCGGCAACGGATCGGATAGTTACGCTGTCTACCTGTGTCAATTCCAGACGGAATTATCGCTATCTGGTACATGGAAAATTAAGCAGTGAGATCATCACAGAGGAATAAAAGAATCGTGCTGGTGTGAGAAGAAATTTCTTATGCCAGCTTTTATTATGGGAGGAAATGTAATGGGAACAGCATTGGTTATGGAACATGCAAACGCACTGGCACAGATGATAGTCAGTGAAAAGGACAAGTTATTTGATGAAAGAGTGGAGGCTCTTGTAAAACTTTATAGAAGGGCGGAATTTTATCTGAAGCAGGGATTTCTGGAGAGCATCGTCTGCGAGTTCCATCGGAAGAAAGTGGAAATGATTATGCAGGCGGAAACAAAAGGAGAGATTACGGAAATACTGAAGTTATCAAAACCGCATTTTGACGGGAAAAAATTTGTCTATACCTCTCCGTATGCTGTGGAAGAGGAAGAGCTTCTCCTTTGGTCTCTGACATCACTGCAAGGTCCACTCCGGGATGAAGGGTATCGAAGATATCGGGAATTATTTGAGAAGTGCCTGCCGGAGATGGCAGAAAAGATTCCGGCGTAGAACAATGGCATAACAAAGGAACGAAAAAACTATCTTTTATTTTACTGTAATTTCACTCTTTATTGAATCTGCAATACTTTACAAAGTTTTTTACGGAAAAATGCTTCGGATTAATATACTTAACACCAGTATCTATCAGCTTAAATTTTGAATAACCAAACACCAGTGTTTCATTATTCACAAAAATCGTCATCTATCCAGAAAGCAGGTAAAATATGTTCACAATAATCAGAGTATTTTCTGCATTCAATACATTCTTCATCTAAAGAATCTACGCCGACATAATGAATATGATAATCTACAGTATCGTTTACAAATCTTTCAAGGAAGATGTTCAAAACAAAGGCTACTCTATCATCACAATAAACATAACCAATTAAATTCTTATGAATGATACAGTAAACGAGATAAACACAGCGTGTATCAACGATGCAGTTGAAATTGTATCCAGATTAAAGCCTATTTATACTTTAAAGCATGCACGGAGACAGCAAGAAGACCTATTCCTGTACGGAAGAGGTCTTCCTGTCCTTATACTAAAGTTAATTGGTATGCTGAAGTCCCGCAAAAGCAACATTTAATTTACCTCCAGATTACCGCTTTTAAGAGATAGATAATCGGAACTTCCGCTAAGCAGATAGAAAAAATATTCCCCTTTTTCATCTGGTGAGAAACTATATTTTCCACTCAGTTCATCGAACACTTCTCCTTCATACATTATCCCGTCTTTTACATAACCGATAATCAAATCTTGGGATACTGTAATGTCTGATTTATATTTATCAAACGAAATGACTATATTATCTTTATCAGTTAGTTCCCATCCCTTTCCATTGTCTTGTGTAAGTACACAAAGTGAATTGTTGATTAGAATTATTTCTGGAATGATATACATTTCATCTGATTTATCAGTAGGAATCTCTACTATTGATGATGGTATGAAATTAGGCATCAGACTGCTTTTAACAATTCTGCTTTCAGGAAATTCTGATGAAGATTTGGCTAATTCCTCAATATCAACAACTTTCCCCTTTTCATTGGTATATACACCGTCTTTTAATATGATGTAGCTTCTATCATTGGTTTCTGTCCCGATTAAATGTCGATTGCTGTCATCAATTAAAGCCGATGTTAACAGATGACTGATTGCAGCATATACAGGCATACACAAAAACACTGAAACCACAGTTACAATAATTGCAGTTCTATAAGTGAACTTTAAAGGCTTATGTTTTGAAGCTGTTTTACAAAATACATTTTGACGTATCTTTTGTTTGGAATATTTTTTCAGTATTTTATTGCAATCATGAAAATACACTTCCTCAATAAAAGATTCATCAATTTCACTCATTAACTCATTCAAAGAAAATTTTACAGTCTTCATATCTAAATCCCTTCTTTTCCATTTTTAGTTTTAATTTTTTACGTCCGCGTAACAGTTTGGATTTTACTGTAGATTCTTTTAATCCGGTTTCTTCTGCTATTACAGCGATTGTCTTAGTGTAATAGTAGTACGAGATAAAACATTTTCTTTCGTCAACTGATAGTTCATATATGCTTTCTTTTAAGCATTTGATTACTTCTTCTTTTAACGGCCCGTATTCAATATGTTCGTTCGTTCCAACCTGAAACGCATCTTCGTAATTTTCAAAATGCATCTTAGAGGTTTTTCGTAATGCGTTTTTTGCCATGTTTCTTGCGATTGTTCCTAAATAGGGTTTGAATGTGCTGTAGTTATCTGTATCTAAATCTGTACTGTAATTCCATAGAGCTACAAAAACATTAGACACGACCGCCTCCTTGTCTTCATATGGCAAAGCACTTCCAATAATATTCTCGACTATGTATACAACATATCTGTAGTATTTGTTCATACATATTTTTAAAGCGCGCTCATCTTTATTTTTTAGTTCGAGCATCAGTTGTTTCTCATCTATGTTAAATAACATGCTTCTACCTCATAAATTCAGTGAATACTATAGCAGTGGTTTAATAATGGGAATGTGTATTTTCAAAAAAGGGAACCGAGAAACCAAGTTAAAAAGCTTCAATTAAAATCAGGATAAGTACTCACCAGCACTTGAAATATTTTCCACTATTAAAATGTAATAGAAAATGATTTGATTGTAAAGGCATCAGAGGACAGATTAGTTACCATGCCGTAATAGTAATCTGTTGCCTGTGTCGTAAATCCTGAACGCAAACCACTTGCTGTAATCTCACGCACAAATTCTGATGAAGGTCCAGCTACGTATGCGCGTACTCTTGAACGATGAAAAGCAGAACGGCTCAAAGTGTAATTTATAGTTATGTATCTGCCGCTATTACAATAAAGTCCCATACTGTTATTTGATGGTGTTAATATGGCGACTTCGCCATTTTTCAATGTGATTCCGCGCCAAGTATATCGGGCATATGCATTTGGAATAACACCTTCTTCAACAACTTTCTGCAGGCTTTCGTTAGCAAACACAGTGTACTTCCATTCAATCATATTAGGGTCATCTGTAAGCGGCTCTGCTGCAAAAACATTAACACTTAGCGACAGCATCATAACGAGTGTTAGGATAAAACTGATTATTTTTTTATAAGCCTTCATATATGTACACGACTCCTTTCCAAGGTTCCCTTTGTAATAAGATACACAGTAAATATTGTAACGGTTGCATTTATTTAAAAAATTAAAAAAGATAATTTTTAATTTTTGTTTTTTGAATTTTTTGATTGGTAAAATAAGAAAATGGATTATAAAGAGTTGCACTCTAGGTACCTCCTACGTACAGAATAAGTATCAAATACAAAGGAGTGAAATCATTATGATTAAAAAATTAAGAGTAGCCGTGGATCACGGGAACCGGAACATGAAAACCTGTCATTTTATCTTTACCACAGGACTGACGGAACAGGATAAAAAGCCTGCCAGGGGAGAGAAGTATCTGAAATATCAAGGAAAGTATTATACCCTTAGTGAGAAGCGGATTCCGTACCAGAGGGACAAGACGCAGGACAGCCGGAACCGATTCTGGATTCTGACTTTATTTGCCATTGCAATGGAGCTGGAGCAGAAAAGCCAGATCCAGCCGGAGGATGTCATTCAGGTGGAACTTCCGATTGGGCTTCCGCCGAAGCATTTTGCAGAGCTTTGTGAGAGATATGAACGCTATTTCAAAGGGGACGGGAAGGTGCAGGAACTGTGCTTCAACGATAAAGTCTATCACCTCTGTATACAGAATGTAATGGCGTTTCCGCAGGATTATGCAGCCATGATGACGAGGATGATGGAAATCCGTGAGATTCCGAAAGTCGTAGGGATTGATATTGGCGGATTTACTTCTGATTATCTTCTGATGAGAAGTGGCAGACCGGATATGGATTATTGTGATTCTCTGGAAAAAGGTGTGATTACCATGTATAACGATATCATTTCCAGTATTAACAGTGAATATGACATGCTTCTGGAGGAGGCAGATATCGACAGTATCATCAAGGGAAAAACGCAGTATTATGAGGAAGCTGTTGTACAGGCAGTAGAAACCATGGTTCAGAATTTTGTTACCGATCTTCTGAACAGCATCCGAGAGCGGGGCATTGATACAAAATCTACTTATACGGTGTTTATCGGCGGCGGAGCAGTGCTTCTGGAACGATTTCTGGAGCAGGCAGACCGGTTGGGAAAACATACCTTTATCCGGGATATGAAAGCAAATGCCGATGGATATGATCTTTTGTATCGCATGACACAGGCTGGAGTGTGATTTTATGGGAAAGAAAAATCCGTTTGTATTCACTATTGGTTTTGATAAGTCGGATCCAGATCACGTGTATGTGACAGAACTTCTGAATACGACAGAGAAAAAAGCAAAACTGATCGTTGCGGCAATTCTGGCATATACGGGAAGAACGGATGAGACAGGTAATGGCAGTATAAGCATGGAACCGGATATGCTCCGGCCAATGATGCAGCAAATCATCCGGGAAGAAGTAAGAAAGGTATTGGAAGGGCAGGACGTTTCTAAGATAAATAGAGAAATGCCCACAGAAGTTGATTTGATGGAAGAAGAACCGCTGCGGATGGATCAGACTATGAGACAGAATGTAGTGGATGCTATCAGTGCATTTCGCAGGGCATAAAAAAGCAGGAGAGATACACATGCTTATGGCAGTGTACTCTCCTGTTCTTTGTATCAGAATGGGAATAGACAGAAAACTCACAGACTATTCACAGATTACTCACAGATTGTCTTTGTATAATGTGTAGATGATGAAGGATACGGGAGAGCCTTAACTTAGGTTCTTGAATCCATCCAGAAGTCCACGCAGTGTAGAAAGGGCAAGCTGTTTCTGCTCCTCCGGGCAGGAATTTAGTTCTGCCATGATTTGCTGCATGGTAGAATCCGGGTTCGTTTTCTGGTTAGAAAATATAGCATCTATGGAAATATGTAAGTAAGTTGCCAAGGCATAAAGTGTTTCCAACTGTGGATTGCCAATATAGTTTTCAATATCAGAGACAGTCCGTAAAGAAATCTTTGCCTGTTCCGCAAGGCTGTTTTGCGAAAGATTGCGGCGGAGACGTTCTTCCCTGACTGCATCTCCCAATAATTTTTTCACCATCTATATCACCTCACTTAATGCATATATTTTATCGTAGATTAACACTATACGAAATGCGTTAAAGTGCGTTATGATAAGCAGGATAACATATGCACAAATAGAGAAACATGGAAGTAAGTACGACAGACATGAATGGACAGCATAAGATAAAAGCCAAAGAGGAACTGAATCTGTTAAAAAAATCTTATCCATACAATGTGTCGGAGAGAAGTTAGAATATGCAGTATATGAGATACTATCATCGCATATCCTACACAATTACATAGAAAGAGAAGTATCGGCTGGACTACGAATAGAGTGGTCCAGCCTTTCTTTTTTTCGAAAAAATGAAGGCAGTGTCACGTTTTGTTGCCGCTCACCGCCATCCTCGGAATTTTTTGGAACGTGATAAAAAATTTCGGAGGATAAAACAAATGAACAAAAAAACATATACAGGATCAAAGATACAAAATCACTTTACAGCATATCTGATACAGTTTGTCCGTGGAAAACGACATGATTATCTGGAGAAGAAAATCCAGATGGCTGATGCAGAAGAACTGTTGGAGGATATTGGACAGATGGAGGCAAGAATTGTAATCGAAGAATTGCTGGAGAACCAAACGAGGGAGCAGCTTTTATTGCAGGAGGCACAGGGGAAATATCCAGAATGGAATAAGATGTCAGATGAAAGACTGATGAAAGCGCTTCATACGCTGCGGGATGAAGAACGGAAGCTGATTTACCAGCATGTGTTTGAAGAACGTACTTTTGAGGAAATGAGCAGGCTAAACGGGTTATCAGAGGAGCGATGCAAGGGTATTTATTATTATGCAATCCGGAAGATCCGCAAGGTGATGGGAGGTGAAAACTAATGAATTTTGAACGATTACTTTTAAAGGCAAAAGAAGGAAATGCAGATGCGGTACTGAAGATTTTAGAGATATATAAGCCGCTTTTAATTAAGAATGCGATTGTGAATGGCAGATTTGATGAAGATCTGTATCAGGAACTGGTAAGTACATTGCTTCAGTGTATCCAGAGATTCCAGATAATTGAGTAAGTTATCTTAAACAAAGGCTGCAATCACTCTCAGGGGAGTAACATCCTCTGGGAGTGATTGTTTTTTGAAGGGTGATATTGCCTCAGTTCGAAGCGGCAGACGGTGTTGATCTATTATGTTGCCTGATGCTTTAATGCTCTTTTGTTGTTGCCAGTTCTTTATGAAGATATAGAGCCATAAACACAGTAACAATAGCAGAAATTACATCGGCAATCGGTTGTGCATATAGTATTCCATTTATGCCCCAGAATGATGGGAGCAACAGAATGATCGGAACAAAGCAAATACCTTGTCGGCAAGCCCCAAGAACGAATCCGGCGGTGCCTTTTCCAAGTGCAAGAAACAGAGAAGAATACACTGTGTAAAATCCAAATACGAAGAAGGAAAATCCATTTGCCATTAGCGATTTTTGACCTACAGAAATCATCTCTGTATTGCCTTCTGTAAATTGCGAAATAATCTGTGTGGAAAATAGGGCTATTGTCAATCCCACAACTACACAAAATATTGTTGACCATAAGATAGAAGTTTTAATTGCTTCCCTGAGCCGATCAAACTTTTTGGCACCATAGCTAAAGCCGGCAATTGGTTGGAAACCTTTTAAGAAGCCGAACACAACCAGAGTTCCCATTGAAGTGATTCTTGTAACAGCGCCCATTCCGGCGATAACAGCATCTCCATAGATATTAGCTTCCCGGTTTATGAATGCGATAGAAAGGCTTGTAAGAAGCTGGAAAGTCAATGTGGGTATACCGATTTTCAGAATTTCAGTTATGATCTGCTTAGAAGGACAAAATTCCTTAATGGAAAATGTAAAAGCGCTTTTTTTCTGTAATGCATAAATTAAATATACAAGAGTAGAAGCCATTTGAGAAATTGCTGTAGCGATTGCCGCACCAGCAACCCCCATGTCGAGAGTATAGATGAAAATAGGATCTAAACCAATATTCAATACAGCTCCTAATAATAATGCACACATAGTTGTTTTTGCGGCGCCTTCACTTGCAACGATATTGTTCATCGTTACATTAAATACATTGAAAATACATGAAATAACATAGATTCTTCCATAAGAAAGGGCGTATGGCATAATCGTGTCTGTTGCACCTAACATGGTTAAAATAGGTTTCAAAAAAATTGCAGTTCCGATAATAATAACTGCGCCAATACAAACACTGCTGTATAATGCAGTACTGGCGACTTTACTTGCAGCTTCCCTATCTCCTCGCCCTAAAAGTCTTGATAAGTAGGAGGCGGCACCATTGCCAAACATCAGACCTAAACCAACAACTACTTGTCCTAAAGGAAACGCAATGGAAATTGCACCCATTTGACTCTCGCCAAGTCCTCCTATGAAATAAGCATCCACCAAATTGTAGAGAGCGTTAATAAGCATACCAATCATTATCGGTATACCAAGAGCCATTAGTGCTTGGGGAACAGGTGCATTTCCTAATAAATCCATTTTGTTGTTATTCTTGTTCATTTCAAATACTCCTTTCAATTAAGAATATAAATTATAGTAGTATAAATTATAGTATACTACGTGAGAGAATACTACTATAATTTATAGTAGTTGTCAAGCGTGTATCCTGCAATTTCCTTGACAAGAGGTATAAAATCAAATACTATAAATTACAGTATATATAACCGTAAGTATTTTATAGCTTTCGTGGATATAGAAAGTGGGTGAACTATGGCTACAATAGATTTAATTGTGTTAGGAATATTGAAAAAGGAACCGATGGGAGCCTATGATATTCAAAAATTAGTGGAATATCGTAATATATCAAAATGGGTAAAAATCAGTACACCATCCATTTACAAAAAAGCAATTCAGTTGGAGGAAAAAGGCTTCATTAAAGGAGAAATTGTGAAAGAAGGTAAGATGCCTGAAAAAGCAGTTTATTCATTAACAGATGAAGGCGAAAAAGAATTTGTAAAGCTTATGATGGAAACAGCCTCTAAACCCATTCACTTTTTTTTAGATTTTAATGCAGTAATTGTAAATTTGGATAAGTTACCGCCTGAAAGTCAACAATCATGTATTGCCAGTATTGAGGAAAATATTGAAATATTAAAAACTTATCTGGAGGAAAATCTTCGAGAGAAAGAGAATGATCCGGAAATCCCTAAGACTGGTATGGCAGTATTGCAACAGCAGATAGTTTTGGCGGATGCTATTGAAAAATGGATTATTTCTCTAAAAAAAGACTTTTGATGAAGAAGTCACTAGCTGATTTCTTATTAGGTCTGCAGGATTGGGAAGAAACAGGGATGGATGCCGACCTATGTTCCGGCTTTGTAGCCAGAACATAGAAATTTTCTTAGTGGGGAATCTCCCTCAAACCCGGTGCTCCTTATATCCTGCAGATTAAACTTCAAATTTATACCCATATCCAACTACTGTTTTTATGTAATTCTTGTCGCTGGAATACTTTTTTATCTTCTTGCGTATTTGAAAAATAGTGTTTTCCACGGCGTGGAAATAACCATTTGCTTTTTCATGCCAAACTGCTTCATAAATCTGTTGTTTAGTAAAAGCCATCCCTGGATTAGAATATAGCATATAAAGTACATCAAATTCTTTTACAGAAAAGTTAATGTCTTTTCGTACTATTAAGCCGTAGGTCGTAAAGGTCTGCGACTTTAACTTTACCCGGAAAGGAGCTGCCACATATATAGGCAGTGCTGTAATTTTAACAGTAACGGTCACCAATCTATGGGGATGGCTTGTATATCCGGCTGAAATGCTAAAAAATCAGTGGTTCTTATTTATCACTTCACTCTGCCCCGGTAATTATGTGTTTGCCGTTTCTGGCTCTTGCAGCTATTGCGATTCTACTGGTCTATTACCAGACTATTTGCAGGTAAAGCATTGCTCTGGTTTTGAATTTGAGTTTTGGCAGTCTAATAATAGCATTTTAGATTAGCTGTGATAAGGTGAAACAGATTAGGAGGAAAGTAAATTGCATTACAAAGACAAAAACCTACAGATAGATATTCGCTGTCATACTGTTTTTATGAATGATCAAAAGATTGAATTGAGTCTGAAAGAATTTACGGTACTAAAATATCTAACAGAACATCCTGGCTGGGTATTCTCTCACGAGGAGATTTATCGTAATGTCTGGAAGGAAGAACCGATTGACTGTGCTAATGCGGTTATGTGCTGCATTAGCCAGCTTCGTAAAAAGTTAAAAGTAGATTCACGGAACTGGAATTACATCCGCACCGTCCGAGGTGTGGGCTATAAGTTTCAACCACTCTCAGGGGAGTAACATCCTCTGGGAGTTTTTTGTCATATTTGTTGCACTTTTCGGCTCTGGTACGTACAGAAATAGAAAAGAAACATATCCCAAAATGTATACATTTTAGAAGTACGTTCCGGAAAGAGGGATTATATTTCAAAAAGGTTACACACACAGTTTTGAAATATACCAATAAAAGTGTGGATATTTTGGGACATGGAAAGGAGAAATGTGGATGCAGATATATGGATATCACCGTACCAGTACAAAGGAGCAGCATCTTGACCGTGGCATACAGGAAATTGAGCGGTACTGTAACGAGCATGAGATGGCACTTACGAATATTTTTACGGATCAGGAGACAGGGAAGAATTTTAATCGTCCGAGATATACCGTTTTAGTGGAGGATGTCCTGCGGCCGGGAGATATTTTGATTGTTACAGAATTGGACAGACTGGGAAGAAACAAGTATGACACCATGCAACAGATCCAGCGGATTAAGAACATGGGAGTGCGGCTTATGGTTCTGGAACTGCCGACTACGCTTATGGATTTATCTGTGATGGATAATGCGATGGCAAGGATGATGCTGGAAACAATCAATAACATGATGCTGGAGCTTTATGCTTCTATGGCGCAGGCAGAGCTGGAGAAAAAGGAGAAGCGACAGCGGGAAGGGATAGAAGCGAAGAAATTGCGGGGCGAATGGGATGATTATGGAAGACCAAGTGTGATGAAGCAGGAAACTTTTGATGAGAACTTTCAAAGCGTAGTTTCTGGAGAAACGACACCTACACAGCTTCGTAAAAATTTGGGAATGACGCACTCAACTTTTTATCGCTATCGAAAAACTTTTTATGAAAAATACCCGGAACTTTCAAATTCTGCAAATTAAAGTCCTATTACTTATATAGACCAAAGAATTTCAGGAGGAAAGAAATATGAGTGAAAAGAGAATAGGTACTTTAATTTATGATCCATCAATGGGAAGATTTGATATCCGGTTTGGGATTGAATCTTATTATGGAGGTCTTCATTGCGGAGAATGTTTTGATGTGAAGGTAAAGGATGCATGGATTCCGGTTCGGATTGAAATGGATGAAGACTGGTATCTGGTAGGGCTTCCTAAGACGAGTCTCAGTGGACTGACGGTTCGAATGTAGGAGGAGCATATGATGGAAGCTAAAAAGAAATATGAAAAGCCGGCATTCCGATTGGTGACAGATTTGGGGAGTATTTTGGAATGTCTGTATGAGGTATATGGAACGGATGGAACGATGTTGATTGCTGGGAACAAGTTATCGGATACGGTAATCTATCCGTTTATCCGCATGATTAAAAAGAAATGCAAAGCAGTGGATGCGGAAAAGCTGAATCTGATGCTCTGGAAGATTTATATGGTAAGTTCGAGAAAAGAAGAATTTGTGACGGCTGCTAAGAAAGAGCTGCAGCCTTATTTGACCAAGAAAGATGAAAAACAGATTGACACCACATATGACACCACATATACTATAGATAGGAGGCATTAAAGATGTCGAAATGGGATAAACTATTGACAAGAATTTGCTCATTATCGAAAGACCTTCGTTTTGATGAACTAAGAAAAGTATTAGAAAGTTATGGATATGAGATAAATGCTCCGAGAAGTGGGAGCAGCCATTATACATTCCGTAAAGCGGGATGCCAGCCGATAACAATACCGAAACACGAACCAATCAAGAAAATTTATGTTGAAATGGTAAAGCAGATTGTAGAAAGTGAGGCGAAAAACGATGAAGACACTGAATGATTATTTGGCAATGTCCTATCGCATGGAAATTGTGGAAGATAAGGATGAAGGTGGATTTGTGGTTTCTTATCCGGAACTGCCGGGATGCATCACCTGTGGAGAGACGATAGAAAGGGCAGTTGAAAATGCAGCGGATGCAAAAAAAGCATGGTTAGAAGCTGCACTGGAAGAAGGGATTGAGATTCACGAACCGGGAAGCCTGGAAGAGTATTCGGGACAGTTTAAAATAAGGATGCCACGCAGCTTACACCGGGATCTGGCGGAACACTCAAAAAAAGAAGGCATCAGTATGAATCAATACTGTATATATCTTCTTTCAAAGAATGATGCGCTGTTAGTAAAATAAATATACAAGAATATAGATGAAAAGAGCCGTCCGGATGGGCGGCTCGAAGTATTCTTTCTTTGATTAAAAATGATATTGTTCTAGCAGATAGATAGGAAGTGTTTGTACGTTTCCAACGGTTCCGCCTTTGGTATCACCTTTCAGATATAGTAGTTTATTGGCCTTCCCCTGTTCCAATGCCTTCAAGGCAGTAGATGCAGTTCCCTTACCGGCTTTAACTTCAATCAGATAGCGGATGTGAGTTTTCAATGTCTGAGCTACAAAATCAATTTCACCACCTTTATAAGTAGCAAAAGCCGGTGTCTCAAAGATAATTTCTTCCGGGAATTCCTGGCGTTTGGACAAGTTAATGTAAACATAGTTTTCGTTCAATGAGCCATCCATAGTTGATACAGTAGCACCAGTTCTGGAGAGATAATAATATGCAACTCCAAGATCCATGAAGAAGCAGCGGCTTCCCGGTTTGAAATTCAAGATGTCCAGTTCTGTGATTTTGCCACAGAAACCGATGATTCCAGAATGGTAAAGCCAGTTGATAGCACGATAGCAGGTTGCTTTAGAAAGATTACTGGAGTAATTCTTTGTAACGAGCTTTTGCAGTTCTTCACTTATACTGTCCTCATCTAATCCTTTCTTTTCACGAAGCAGAATACGGCAGATGCTTAAAAAGATGTTGGTAAAAACACTAATATCTGTGATGTCATCAAAGTACCGCATAGATTCGTTTAAGAAAATGCGGATGATTCTAACAAGCTCTTTTTGAGCTGCTTCCACGTCTTTTGTGTTAAGGTATGTTTCCACAACCTTTGGATAGCCGCCAATCTGTCTATAGATGTCGTAAACATTCTTTAATTCGTCATATAGTTCCGGTACGGTGTCATCTGCATGATCCAGTGGAAGTGATAGATACTTCTGAAAAAGCTGGTCATCCAATGCTTCCAAAAACTCTTTAAAGGAAAGGGTATAAATACGGATACTGGTAATATCTCCACTGGAGAATTTGAATTCCGGTTCCAGTACACGTCCCAGATAACTTCCAGTTACAATGAAATGCGCTTGAAAATAGCGGGTAAATTCTCGGATACGGTTGAATATCTCTGAGGATTCCTGAATTTCATCAATAATGATGACTGTATCGTTGGTATCTTCAAAATCCGGATCGAAGAGTTTAAAAGCATCGTGAAGCGGCTGCTCCGGTCGTTTTGTACCGGGAGTCCAGTCTGTGGCTTTTTTGTAACATTCCATAAATTGTTTGCCGGACAAATCAAACAGGTTAATGTAGATCTTGTGCCTGAAGTTCTCATCCGCAAATTTATTGATAATATATGTTTTTCCGACCTGTCTGGCACCATTCACTTCCAAGGTGCTGTGGACGGTATCGTTTTTCCAATCCAGAAGCTGATCGTAAACTTTTCTTTTCAGATACATGGGAAATGCTCCTTTCTTTCAACTGTTCCTATTATATCAAAATATGAATGGATAATATAGAGGGTAATTTCTGATAAATGATGAATTGTCTAGTCTGAGCAGTTCTTCACGGGTATTCCGGTTTCTGTCATTACTTTTTCGTACTGAAGAAGCTGTTCCCAGGTCAGCCATTCCGGTTTCTGATCTGTGGGAAAACCATTCCATAATTCTTTCATACGGGCAATATGGTTTTGAACGCTATGATTGCATAGGATAGACGGACTGCGATTTCCGTAGCCCAGATAGTATTCACAGTCAGACTGTAATTTACTTAACATCCGGTACTCGAATTCATAGGAACTTCTTTGATACGGAGCCGGATGAAATGTGTACTCCTGCTGTATGGGATGGGAAGGTTCTCCATCAATATGGTTAAAAGATAAAGAATAAAGATTCGGTTCAGGCTCTTTGCCAAGGTCAATATCCTTCCACAACTTTCCGAATTGGTCCTTATATACCGGACAGGAAAAATCATCCATGCCAGTATACTCAAGCACTAATTTTGTTTTTGCATTTTCATTCATTCTATTAGACCATCCTTTCCTTTATTGCAGACATTGAGGTATATTATTGGGCGCTGTTTCTGCATTCCACTGCAGCTTCGCACGTACATCCATCAGGATGATTCCTAACTGGTTTTCTCCGCAGTTATTGACTTTGCCCCAGAAATAGTCACCCCAGTTGTTTCCTTCAATAAGTGTGGACTCTCCGGTTGCAAGAAGTTTATCCCGGAGTTCCGGGTTCTGCATGAATTTGCACATGCAGATTTCATACATGAGCCGGACTTTCACTTTTTCCCAGTCCGGGCGTAATGTAAGATCTCTGCCGAGTTTCTTTGCATCAGAAGGATTATGCATCCGAAAAATACAGAATTTGCGTTGCTCTCTCGCAGAGAGTGTTTTCTGCGCTTGAAAAGCAGCTTCATTATTTGCATAGGTTTGTCCCATGTAAGAGACCGGTGCCGGATAGAAATTGCTTAGAAAAGCATAATCTCCCCGAAATTCATTGATCTGTGTAGGTATGCGCTTGCTTGTATTTGTTTGATTCATTATAAATTCCTCCTTTGTAAAAGAGGTGCGGCCTTTCAGCCACACCTCAAAATAATTCTCATCTATTGCAGAGATGGTTATGCAATCATCTCCAAAAATTCAGCTTCTGTAAGAATTGGAATACCAAGGCTCTGGGCTTTTGCCAGTTTGCTGCCGGCTTTTTCCCCGCAGATCAGGTAATCGGTTTTCTTTGTTACAGAGCTGCCAGGTTTGGCACCAAGCTCCAGAATCTTATCGTTGATACCGTCTCTGGTAAAATGCTCCAGTTTCCCTGTTGCTACGATGGTACATCCTGTAAATTTGTTTTCTTTTGTCATAATGGTCTCTTCCTTTCTTTGTTCAAATGTGAATTCGTTCTGTAAGTTTTTCCATAAATCAAGATTTGCTTCATCTGCAAACCAGGAATGGATGTTGTGATTTAAGATTTCGCCAAAATCCTCTAACTGAGTGAAGTCGTAATCTCCGACAGCCGCCTGTTCAAATGCAGTTAAATTTCCGGAAAATACGGTGTCCAGAATCCGGCTTTTGGTTCTGCCGATCATAGGAATATCCATGGAAACCAGATAGCGGACAAAGCTGGTCCTCCGGCTGGCGTTGATGGATTCCCACAAGCGGTCGAAAGATTTCTCACCATATCCGTCCAGTGCCACAATATCTTCCCGGTGTTCCTCCAGATGATAGATGTCCTGAAAAGAGTGCAGATAGCCCAGATTCAGGAATTTTTCTAAAGTGGCTTCTGACAGTCCTTCGATGTTCATTGCCTTCTTGCTGGCAAAATGGACAAACCTTCTTGTGATCTGGCTGTCGCACTGCGGATTATCACAATGCAGAGTTTCTACGGTGCGACCGTCGCTGGTCTTACGGCTGTAGGTTCTGGTTTTGGAACCACAGCAAGGGCAGACCGGAGGCGTGATGTCGGTATACCTTCCACGATCCAGATTATCCTCTATATGTGGGATGATCATGTTTCGTTTGGAAACAAGAATCCGGCATCCGGGTACAAGCTCCAGATTTTTGATAAAGGTCAGATTATGAAGGGAAGCTCTGGAAACATCACAGCCGTCAATCTCCACGGTATCGAAGATGCCGACCGGAGCAATCTCTCCGAATCTGGTCGGTGTCCATTCAATTTCACGCAAGAAAGTTTCGTAGGTATCATCCTCAAACTTATAGGCGAGGCCGTCCTTATAGTGGTGTCCGGTTTTTCCGCAGCTTTTGGAGTAGCTGAGACTGTCAAAAATCATGACAATGCCATCGATAGGAAGATGTAAATTTGCTGCTGTGGATACCAATTCCTGAATGAATTTCTCCGCATATTCTTTTGAAAGTCCGGTTCCTGAAATTGAGAAAAACGGGCAGTAACCAAAGCCCAGGTGTGTTAAACCTTCTAATTTGCAGGCTCTGCTGTCCGGGAAGGGAACATCCTCCATTCCTTCTAATACATTGAACGGAAGAAAGCGAACACAACGTCCGATACAGTTCTTCGGATCAAGACTTCGTACTGATCCGGAAGCAAAATTACGTCCGTTTTTATAAGGTTTTCCATTTCCATCACGCAGAGTATCTTTCAGACGTTCAAAATCATTGGTTGGTATAAAAGACTCACCGGTAATGACCAGACGTTCTTTGTGTGGAATGGTAAGCGGTACATTTAAAAATGCCGGGATATTGTGTGTAATATCTTCCCCCACTTCACCATCTCCACGGGTAGAAGCCTGAATCAGTCTGCCATCTTCGTAAATGAGTTTGGTAGTCAAACCGTCCAGTTTCAGCATAAAGAGAACTTCCTGTCCTTTCATGAAATCTAAAAGCTCTGAAATCAGTTTTGTTTTCTCAAGCGAGAGCAGTGGAATCGGATGGGTGACTTTGGCAAGTTCACTGACCGGATAATATCCAACCGTCTGTGTCGGAGAATTTGACAGGATGAAACCAGTCTGTTCCTCCAGTTCCTTCAGTTCGTCAAAGAGTCGGTCATACTCGGCATCAGATACCAGAGGGGCATCCTGATTGTAGTAGGCATGACGGTATTCATTGAGTTGTTTTACAAGATTCTTAATTCTTTTGACTGACATAGAGTCTCCTTTCTTTTGTGGCGTGCCAGTTCCGGAATCATTTGTTTCCGTAATCCTCCTTTCCCTGCGTTCAGGCATAAAAAAAGAGAATGACGCTTATGTTCATTCTCAAAATAGATGCAGTTTCCTGCAAAATAAAAAAAGCCAGAAGTCCCTGCTGCTTGTTGGGCATAGGAAAACTCCTGACTACGTTTCAAACCTAAACTGCGTGTGATAAATCCTTTCCGGATTGACACAAATAATTGATATAAGAACAGTATAACACTAGATGTAGTATATGTCAAATGAAATAGATTCCTCAATGAAGCTTTTGCCTTATGTTGATGACAAATTTGTCGGCTACAGGAATAAAAGCGTTCAGGATTTCAGATTTGCCCTAAGCGAAGGAATTCGTAGCCAGGTATTTTTTGCCACTTTCGTGGAGAAAGTCGAAAACCAGATAAAATCAATCTCTGTCATAAATGCCTCTAAACTGTTTTTACATCGTAGTGGTTATGCAAGTTCTAAATTTAAAAATAATTTTCACGAATAACTAACTTTTCTATATGCTGAATTGTCATAAAATATAGATTATTAAATTTGAAAGCAGATTGAAGGTGATAAACATGAGAAGTTATAAACGGTATACCAGGCGAAAGAGACTTTTGAAGCAAATCGCTGTGGTTGCTTTATCTCCTAATCGGGTATTCACGAAAGAACAGATCTATCAGCATATCTATGAGGAAGCGGAGTCAGAAGTGAATAACCGAATTTACGGTCTGATTAAGAACTTGAGAAAGAAAATAGAAGAAAATCCGGAAACACCGCACTACATAGAAACGATACGTGGTGTTGGTTATCGCTTTCGGGCATAAAAGGAGCCGTCCGGCAATGGGCGGCTCGAAGTGTTTCTCTTGTTGTTTATTTATTGTTTTTTTCGTTGTATACTGATAAAACGAGGTGATAAAAGTGGCATATAGAATTTTGATCGTGGATGATGACATCGAATTATTAAAGATGTTAAAGAACTATTTTGAAATCAAACGATATGATGTAATGATGGCAGAAGATGGCACAGATGCTTTGGAAAAAATCCATAAGAAACCGGATATTATCTTGCTGGACATCAATATGCCTAAAATAGACGGATTAGAAGTATGCAGACGTATCCGGGGCAAAGTAACTTGTCCCATTATCTTCCTGACGGCAAAAGTGGAGGAGCAGGACAGGGTAAACGGGCTTTTATCCGGTGGGGATGACTATATACTGAAGCCGTTTAGTCTGAAAGAACTGGATGCTCGTATTATTGCACATTTGAAGCGTGAGGAGCGTCATAAAGGGAAGTCTGAATACAGATTCCACGGAGACCTCAGTATTGATTATGGAGCAAAGAGGGTTCAGATCGGTGAAAATGATTTGGAGCTTACGAAGCTGGAATATGCAATCATTGAGTTTTTGTCCATGAATCCAGGACAGGTTTTTGACAGGGAGCGGATATACGAAAAGGTGTGTGGTTATGATGCGGAAGGTGACAGCCGTGTTGTTACGGAACTGATCCGGAGAGTGAGAAAGAAACTGGCGGAATATACGCAGACAGAATACATTGAGACAGTATGGGGGATGGGGTATCGATGGAAAAGATAAGAAATTTATCCTTGAAAAAGACAATGGTTTTATATACGATACTCAGCTTGATTGTCACTTTTTTTCTTTCTGTGTCAATTATTGAGATTGCCGGGCAGATACAGGAGGAGGTCTGGTGGAAGTACGAGGATCAGGACGAGTATTATCAGGCAATGAATGACCGCAATGAAAATTTTGAGGTAGTGGTACCGAGACCGAATCAGAGTAAAATGAGCAGAATGGACTGGCATATTTCAGAAACCTGTGATTTCCTTCAGACGTACGGAGTATTGCTTTTTTCTTTTGCCGGATGTGGAATTGCGGTCAGCCTGTTTTACAAAAATAAATTAAAGAGACCGATTCAGGAACTGAAGATGGCATCACAGATGATTGCGGAGGAAGATCTGGATTTTCATATGGCTTATGAGAACGAGGACGAGATGGGGATGCTGTGCAGGGAATTTGAAAGGATGCGTGGGCAGTTGGAAGAAAATAACCGTAGACTTTGGCAGATGATCGAAGATGAGCGGGTACTGCGTGCAGCGATTGCCCATGATATCCGCTCGCCGCTTGCAATCATGCGGGGATATCAGGAAATGCTTTTGGAATTTGTTCCGGAAGATATGCTTGATCAAGAGAAAATGATGGAGATGTTAAGGGGCGGTATGCTTCAGATTGAACGGATGAACCATTTTATTGATAGTATGAGGAAGATGACGAAATTGGAAGAACGGGAATTAAACTGTTCCGTGGTAGATATCCGGCAGTTGATAAACCAGATAGAAGCTCTGGCAGAAGTCGTGGTGGAAAAATCAGAAAAGAATTTTACAGTGACGACAGTGAGAGAATCTGAAATACTGACTGCGGATGAGGAAATCATCATGGAAGTAGCGGATAATCTGTTGGCTAACGCATTCCGCTATGCCAATCAGGAAGTTAGGCTGAAGCTGACAGTGACACCCCAATATCTGAAAATGAGTATCAGGGATGACGGAATTGGATTTCAGGAAAATATCGACAGGGTGACACAGGCGTTTTATCATGAGAATCCACAGGATGACTTAAAGCATTTTGGAATGGGTATGTATATCAGCCGTATCTACTGCGAACGGCATGGTGGGAAACTGCTGATAAAAAATGTAGCAGATGGCGGTGCGGAAGTTGAGGCAGTGTTTAAAAATTATGTATTAGAAGAACAACAGCAGAAATAAATGGCTGTTGTTTTTTTGTTGTGATTTGTAGGCTATGCTGTTTGTAGAAAAAAGAAAGGCGGGATGACTTATGAAAGCAATCATAAAAAGGAATCTGAAAAATTATCTTAAAAATCCGATATTCTGGATCGGTTTGATTGTTGTTTTAATCAGTATGTACCAGACACTTGCACCCTATCTGTCCATTCATTACGTGAAGTCGGATGAAACCTTCAGGAAGGTAAAAATGGCCTCCGATGGGGATGTTATGGAGGGATGTATTCCGGCAACACCGGATAAGGAGAGAGAACTGTGGGAGAAAGAGATTGTAAAGATACTTCAGGACACAGAGAATGGGTTTGGCATGTCGGAAGTAGAGGCGGAGGCAGTGATATCTGAGATGAAACAGATGAAGATTACGGAGGCGTGTCAGTATCTGAAAACGGAATACCACTTTAATGGTGCCAATTATGTGTATGAGGACGTTTCATGGTATCAGGGAAGCCCGGAGGAAGTCAACCGGTATATCAGAGAAAATCTTGAGAAACATCCATTCTCCTATTATTTCGGAAGAAAATTTACAGATTTTGCAAGCCTGCATATGGCATTCTTTGCAACGGTTCTGCTGGCGTTTTTATTTTTCCAGGATATGAGGAAAAATACTTATGAATTGCTGCACACCAAACCGATGACGGCTTTTCAATATATTGCCGGGAAAATAAGCAGTGGATTTCTCATTATGACGGCGGCACTGGTCATTATGAATATCGTATTTATCATTTTGTGTTACGCCACGGCAGTAAAATCAGGATTTGCTATGAACATACTGGATTTTGTTCAGAATTCGATCCTGTATGTCCTGCCGAACATCCTGATGATCTGCTGTGTGTATGCGGTTACAGCGCTGCTGTTTAAGAATCCGCTTCCAGCGGTTCCGGCGCTGGTTCTTTATATCATTTATTCTAATATGCTGACATGGGATAGCAAAGGACAGTGTCATGCAAGACCATTCTCTATTATGGTTCGATTTCCGGGGAATTTTTTTGAAACGGAATTGCCACATCAGGTATATCTCAATCAACTGCTTCTTGTGGCAGCATCCATACTGCTCATGTTTATAGCGGTGTGGATGTGGAAAAGGAGGAGAGTATATTGAAGAAAGAAGTAAAAATATGTATGCCATATTATAAAATTGCATATTCAATCGCTTTTGTTGTGATATTGAGTGCAATCCAGCCTGTTGTATATGCGAATGAAATCGGGCAGGCAGTAGAAAGAGCTGTTTCGCTTCTGGCAGTCGTTTTCTGTGCAGATACTTATCTGGTGGAAGTGCAGAGCAAACGCTCGGAAGTATTCTGCCTTTATAATCTAAAAAAGCAGGCAGGGGTAGTTTATAAAAGACTATTTGTGCAGGTAGCTTATCTGATTGGAATCAGTTTGTTGGCATATGGACTCTTTTATTGGCAGAAACCGGTGAATCTGACAGAAGAATTAGATGGCGGTGCCTTGTTTGGAATTTATTGTATTGCGATTCCCGGAACTGTTTTGTTTTGGAGTGTGCTTTCCGTAACTGTCAGCAATCTGGTTCGAAACAGATGGATTGGTATGGGTGTCGTGCTGCTTTTCTGGTTTTTCTCTATTTCCGGAAAGGCAACTCAGTTTTTGAAAAACTGGGGACCATTTTCCTACGGAACTTGTGATTTCGGTAAGCTGACAGAGTGGAGATGGCTTGGCGGGAAGGTGCTGTGCGTGGTATTTGCGGGGATGATGCTTGCATTTGTTCCTAAGATATTAAAGAAGAGAGGGTAAGATTATGAGTATAAGAATAGACGATTTAACAGTAACATTTAAAAATGGAGTGACAGCGGTAGATCATGTGGATCTGGAAATCCCACATGGGATATTTGGTCTGTTAGGTGAAAATGGTGCAGGAAAAACAACGTTGATGCGGGTGCTTACAACGGTGCTTGCACCCACAAGTGGAAAAGTTCTGTTAGATGGTACGCTATATTGCGAAGCAAATTACGAAAAGATACAGAAAAAGATTGGGTATCTGCCACAGGAAATTGATCTGTATCCGTCTTTGACTGTTCGAGAATGTCTGGAGTATATGGGAGATCTGGCTGGAATTGAGAAAAGAGAAAGCAAGAAAAGGATTGATTACTATCTGGAGAAGACCAGTCTTGCAGACCATCAGAAAAAGAAAATGCGGCAGCTTTCAGGTGGAATGAAGCGAAGAGTTGGATTAGTGCAGGCATTACTCCATGAGCCGGATTTTTTAATTGTGGATGAACCAACAACAGGGCTCGATCCGGAGGAACGCATCCGTATCCGTAATTTACTGGTAGATTTTGCAGAAGAACGCACCGTATTATTTTCAACGCATGTGGTGGAGGATCTGATGGCAACCTGTAATCAGCTTGCGGTTATGAAAAAAGGTAGATTCCTTTATACAGGAACAATGAGGGAATTATTGAATAAGGCAAGAGGGCATGTATGGGAATGCTGTACAGAGGACGAAAGCCTTGCAAGAGAATTAGAAAGAAAATATCATATTTCCA
This sequence comes from Ruminococcus sp. RTP21358st1_G6_RTP21358_211008, assembly GCF_040908885.1. Classification (NCBI taxonomy): domain Bacteria; kingdom Bacillati; phylum Bacillota; class Clostridia; order Eubacteriales; family Oscillospiraceae; genus Ruminococcus; species Ruminococcus sp. RTP21358st1_G6_RTP21358_211008. Next base: position 16,802 of record NZ_JBDGDM010000021.1, on the reverse strand, counting down.
GTAAGCAGTATACGGAGGAAGGAATTAGATTAAGACTGTTAGGGGAGAATATGCCGTCAGAAAGTGGATGTATAGCTTGTGACGTAACTTTGGAAGATGCATATATCTATGTAACCAATCGATAAACATTGTTAATGAGGAGTGAAAGCTAAATGCTAAGAAAAGCAGGTGATGTTATGGGAAAGTGATGATTCTTACCATTTCTGATTCCGAAGAGGGAATCCTGAATAAAATTAAATCAGTTCTAGCCTGCGAAAGTACGTTAGAAGTTATGGAGATTACAAATTCTGAAAAGTTGACATTCCAAGGTTTGGAAATAGACCAGCTTCAGCGGAGCGTAATCAAAGATGGTAAGGTTGTGGAACTTACCAGACATGAATATGACCTGCTTTTTTATCTGGCCTTATCCCCCAATCGGGTATTTACAAAAGAACAGATTTACCAGCATATTTATGAGGATGTGGAGTCAGAAGTGGATAACCGTGTCTATGGGTTAGTCAAGAATCTGAGAAAGAAAATAGAAGAAAATCCGGAAGAACCGCACTACATAGAAACGATACGTGGTGTAGGCTACCGTTTTCGGGCATAAAAAGAGCCGTCCGATTGGGCGGCTCGAAGTATTTAAACAGCAGTTTTCTTCACTGCCTGTTTATAGTTACCGGTAGCATCGTAATCTCCAGAGAGGAGCAGATTCTGGCGAAATTGCTCCAGTTTGATCTTGAAGCGTTTCCCATCCTCAACAGTCGTAAGCATGGTAAGAGCTTCTAGCATTCCCTGAATATATCCGGTTAGCAGGTAATATCTGCAGGGTTCTTCCGATGGTGAGATATTGGACAGGGTTTCTTCCAGATGTTCCTGACGTTCCCTGAGCCATGCATCCCAGACATCCAGTTCCAAATCAGTCATGGTGTTCCTCCTTTAAATCTGATGATAATCGTCTTTGGTGTGGAGGGGAGAAGTTTCATGCACAAGCATTTTTCTGCTCCAGATCCAAATATGGATTTGTAAATTCAAAAATAATAAGTTCATCCGCATCGAACATGAGCTCCAACTCTTTTAGTGTAGCTGCTGGATATCCGCAATCTCTGAATCGTTCTAATACGTCTGTTTCCGTTTCAAATGGTTCACCGTCTTCCAGCTTTTCTCCGATTATTAAGCCACATGGAGTCAATAGGCTTTCTTCATATAAGCGGACACAATATCGGTCAGGGAAAAATAGGTGTGCTTCATCCGTGTTATAATAAATTCGTTCTCCAGGTTCTATGCTTTGCATCACAAAGGGAACATGATATGCAGCGGCTATCGCCTGATATGCTTCATAAAGTGGAGTCCATGCTGTCTCTAAAGAAAGTAGAATATACGTATCATTCCATTCCATGTAGCTGACATTTCCACGAAGAGATATTCCGGTGGAATCTATTTTCTTGTGGGAAAATAAATTGCCAATCCAGCATAAATCAGGATTCTGGTTCAGAATGATGTAGGTTTCCAGGTCCTCCCACAAGTCATATAGTCCTTCCGGATTTCCTTCTGTATAAAAGATCACATCATCACAGCAGATATTTGCCATTACACATCCACCTCCGTTCCAAAAGTTTCACCCATATTCTGGTTGGAAACCGTAAGGTTTACAGGGGATAAGGTGCCAGAGGCAAGCCATTGTTCGATTGCATCAATTACCTGCTCCAGCGTGTCGTTATAAGCCACATTGCAGTCTTCCAGTCGGAGAAACTGCAGGTATGCTTCATGAAGAAGGCTTGGATCATCACGCAGCGTTTCATATGGAAGGTTGCAGAGTCCGATTCTTTCCTCCAGACGTTCCATGGAGCGGCGGATGAAGTCGCAGGAAATAAATTGTTCCCGGTAGATGTTATAAGCAGCTTCAAGCTGGTCATAGGTCAAAATAAATGAGACTTTCTCGCAAGGATTAGATGGTTGTTCTTTCATGGTAAATTCCTCCATTCATACTATGATTGGCTGGTGGTACGGATTCTCTTTGTTCGGGAGTAAGATGTACCAGTAGTTTCCAGCGCAGGTCGATTTCTCGGTGAATCCAGGTATCATTTTCATAAACTTCATGTGTCAAAAAATTGTAAATTGTCGGTTCTTTTTCTATATCATCCAGATCTGCGACCAGACAAGTTGCCTGATTCACATAGGGCCAGAGTGCCTGTTCGACCATATGGCGTAGTTCCAGTATCAGAGGATATATCTGTCCTACATCATAGGTTTTGGACATGCAGGAGCTGATTTTCTTCAGCATCCCGGAAGTTTGTATCATCTGGTTGATGACGGTACATTGTTCCTCCACATCTGCATCCGGATTCAGGACCAGCCGGTGGAGCAGCACAGATTTTGCATAGGCAGAAGCGGTCAGGTTGATGTTTCTGACCAGTTCTTCATACGGCTGCTTATACTGTGTCTTCAGCACTTCCAGAGGCACATGTTCCCGGTTCTTCTTTAAGGTGGAGAGGAGCCCCGAAAGGCAGCTCTCCAGTTCTTCCATTCTTGTCAAGCACACATCGCCTCCAGCTCCATCGGAACACGGGTGTAGCTGAGACGGTAAATACTGTTGCAGGTCTCAAATACCACACCGTTTTCGGATACTTCCAGAATACTCTGCACCGGACTGGTAGCAAAGGTCTGGTTATAACTATAGATCCACGCCCGTTCTCCCAGATGGAGGGGCAGGGACAGGATTCCGGTGAGGACATATTCTTTCTTTTGGGTGGTGTGTAAGGTTATATTTGTATTCTTCATTGATTTCACGCTCCTTTCCTTACTTAATTTTGTTTGCAATTACGGCAGCGACCAGTTTAGCGCATCCCAATTCCATCTCGGATAAATGCTGTCCGGTTCTGGAACAGAGAAGAAGTGCCAGCGGCTCTCTGTCTTCCCTTAAAATCGGGAAAAAAGCACAAACCGGTTGACGGGTGTTGGATACCGGGTAGACAGGGCAGTTCTCAGCAGAGATCAGTTCCTGGCCGTCCGCAACCAATTCGGCGAGTTCTTCTGTAACGGGAGTGCCTTCCGGAAGATAGATGCCCGCAGATACGAGTATGTGAGCCTCACTGCAAATTGCGATACCACAGTGGATGACACTGTAGAGGACGGAAAGATAGGAAGCCATTTCCTCTTTTCCGTTTAAGTGGGTAGGGCATTTGCGTAAAAGCAGCTCCATTCCCACATTTTCCAGTTCCAGTGCATCTCCGTCTGAGAGCTTCATTTGTTTCCGGATTTCTGCAGGGATGACGATACGCCCCTGAGAGTCCATGGTCCGGATGAGTGCAATATTCATAACTAAAGTCTCCTTTCTTAAAAAGAGGAGAAGCAGTAAAGTACCGCTTCTCTTCTGAAAATTTAGGCAGCGTAAGGCGGAGCCTGTGCTGTCTGTTGCATTTGACTGTTCTGCTGGTCTGCCAGCATCCGTTTTCCGTTATTGATCAGTGATGCAGCAATCACCGTTTCCCAGTTGGAAATATAGGAATCCGTCCGCTTCAGAAGCGTGAACAGATCCATGTCGGTAAGCTGGATGGCTGTCGTCTTTTCGGACTGGAAGCTGCGTGGCTGCATGTAGGAACCACCGTTCTTATTCTGTGCTTTGATGCCTTTCCCATTTACAATCTGGATTTTCCATGGGCTTTTCATAGGCTGCCCTTTGGAATCATAGGGATGTCTGGAGATATAAAACATCTGGGCTGTGGAATAACCGTTCTGATCGGGATTGCCGTAGATCTTGCTCTGGCTCCATTCAAATTCCTGAAAACCGGAAGTGATCCGGGTTAAGAGGAACTGGATCTGTTCCGGTGCCAGGTTGAAACGGGTGATGATATTCCGGTCTCCGGTACCGTTGGAATAATCCTGAATGGTGATGCAGATTAAAGAATGTACTTTATGCCCGTTTTCCTGATATTCCCCTTTGGCATGTAGCTGTGCATAGTTGCCGAGTGGTGCGTAGCGGAGCCGGTCATAAAAGGCAATGAGTGCCCGGTCATTCTGGATCTTGCAGATCTGGTCGGTAATCCGGTTTTGATAAGTTTCATTCATGAGTATTCACCTTCCTTTATTTGAGATGCTGTTTGACAAGCTGTGCCATATTCTTTGGAAGCTCTTCCAGTTTCGTGATATCCAGGAATCCGTCCTTGTAAATCCTGCGGATATTTTCCTTATCGTCACCAATGGCAGCCGCAAACAGGATGACATCCCGTTTTTCGTATTCTTTCTTGATGCCCCGCAGATCTGCCTCTGCTTCCGTTCCGCTGTAGCCGTAATCGGCTGGCTGACCGTCAGAAATCAGGATCAGCAGCTTCTGAAGCTCCGGGCGTGTGCACAAATGCTCTGCTACGAAGCGGAGAGCTGCGCCGTCCCGGTTCCCGTTGCGGTCGCACATATCCATCAGCCGGTAACAGTCCTCATTGTCCACAGAATCAAATTCTGCATAGGAGTAAAGAGCAACGCCGCCTGCATCCGTGGAATGCCCGTAAATGGTGATAGGGATACCGAGGCTTTTACAGAAATCATAAAGGACAATGGCAGTCTTTCTTGCATGTGTCATCCGGTCACCCCAACCCATCGAACCACTCTCGTCAATCAGGAGGGCAACAGCCAGACGTTTTTCCTCTCCTGGAAGTCTGGTTCTGGTAAAGATGGTTCCGTCTGTCTTATAGAGAGCATGGGAGTCCAGACGTTTTCCAAACAGGAGATTCTTCTGCTTTCCGCCTTGCTGTTCTTCTTTCAAAAGCGGCAGGATGGTGCTTTGCAGCTTTTTGGAAGCCCGCAGGAGCGGGGGAGCAACTGTCTGGTATTCATTCTTCAGGTAATCGGAAACACTGGTCAGGCGATGGATGGTAACATGGATGCCTGCATGGGCATTGCCGTAATGAATATCATTGGCTGTTTTCTGCAGTTCCTCGGTCAGTTCCGTCTGACAGTCTTCCTGCACCTTTTCTGCAGCCACATCGTTCAAGATCCGGAACAGATCCTCTGCAGCATGCTCATAGCCGCTGCCCTGATACTGACTGACATAAGTGACGCCGGGGTTGTTTTCATCCAGAATGGTATTGGTCTTTGTAAGAGCGATGCGCCCGCCTTCTTCCGAAAGCACCTGTTTGGCTTCCTCTATAGCATCCTCTTTGGTACGTGGACCGGAAGGAGCATTGCCCTCATCATTCCCGCTTCCTTTTGGGGAAGCTGGTTTGATATTCTTTGGAATGGCACCGCTTTTTCCGGTCGGAAGAGGAGCGCCGCTGCTGACTTCATCCCCTAGAAGATCTTCCAGAGCATCGGCAGCGGAATCCTCGCCATGCATTTCCAATTCCTCCCGTGTTTTTTCGATGAGCGGCTGGATATAGTTCCAGGTCAGGGCTAAGAGCGCATTGGAAACCAGCATCCGGTCAGTGCCTTTTTCCGATTCCATTGCCGTATCCAGAAGATCGGTACAATCGGAAATGGTATCCAGATAATCCCCCTGATAGCCGGTGGGATTGTTGATGTTTCCGGTCCGGCAATAGGAAAGGATCAGGTTGGCAATGATGGAAAATGGCTGGTATTCTTTGTCAATTTGTTCCTGTATGGAAGGAATCTGTTCGGACATACGCAGGTTATTGAGTTCAATCCCCTGTCGGAAGGTGCCGTGGAATTCCTCACACATACGGTCTTCAATATGGATGTCTTCCAGAATGTTTTGAAAAGTTGCGGCGCATCGTGCCAGTGTCAGGCATCCGGCTTTGTCCTTTTCTTCTAACACTTCTTTGATCTCCTCCAGTGCTGTCTGATAAGCTGGAAGGGATAGCTCCGGCTCCTTCGGATAGAAGGAACCGTTTTCCAGACTCCTCAGATGAACAGCGTGGGCTGTGAAATCAGAATAGAGTAAGTGCCCCACTTCATGCCCGGTGAGCCCTGTCAGGCTCTGGGAACGTAAGAAACGGGTGGGGAAAGACTGGGTGATCGGGTTCGCTGCGTTGAGATGTACCTTATAATTGTCGGTATATGCAACGCCTGCCTGTTCGGAAATGTCCCAGTCCAGCAGTACCTGCAGTCCATACCGGTAACGTCCGGTAACGGCTCTGGCAAGGGAGGTCTGGTACTTCTGATAGGCAGCGGAGAGGAATAACTCCTCATCCGCAATGGAATCCTCTTTTGCCCGGATTAGTTTCTTTAAATTTCTTTGGCTGTGATTCACGTGATATTCTTCCTTTCTTTTCTTAGATTTTTTGTCAGCAGTTCCTCCATCGTGCAGCCGTAATACACAGCAAGGCGAAGGACGGCATAAGCCATCGGGGAGGAGTTTGCATTTTCATAATTCATAATGGTTTTCGGGGGAAGATTTAAGATTCTGGCAACTGCCTTTTGTGATAACTTCGGTGTTTTGGCTTGCCGGAGATAAGACAGATTATCTGCCAGATGCTTTCGGATCTGGGCTTCTGTGAGTGCTGCTTTTCTCATAGGCGTGTCCTACGCAGCAAGCACAGTATCCAGACAGCTTTCTTCCACTTCCGTACGGTTCTCAGCATCGGCAGAGGCAGAGGCAAGCACCGTGTAACGGGCCGCTTCCCGGATATCCCCGCAGACCATGTAGGACTGCACCCAGGAAATCAGCTCCCTCATGCCACAGCAGCCATCTGTAATGAGATTTTCCCGGCAGTAGACAGCCATGGATTTGACAATGCGTGTCATCAGACGTACCGTTTTTGCATCCTTGCATCCGGTAACAGCCATGGCACGTTCTACCTGTGTATCCTCATCCGGTTCATCCAGATCAATCACAAGGTTCATTCGGGAAATGACAGACTGGTTCATCTGTTTACAGCCTGCATAGTCATTGTTTGTGGTGATTACGATGGTCGTATCCGGATGACGGTGGATGGTTTCTCCGTTTGGAAGATATACGCTGTTACAGCGGTCTAAAAGGGAGTTAAGTCCAACCAGTACACCGGGATTAGCAATGACCGTAGGCTCCTGTATCTCAAGAATATACCCATAGCGGATGGCTTCGACTAGAGGCGTATCCACATACTGGAAGTTCTGTCCGGAGGTGTGTTCCTTATAATAGCTGTGCATTTCATCAAAAATCGTATCGATCAGCTTCTGGTAGGTGTCCTCGGCAGAAATTTCTTCATCATAGTTTCCGGTCAGCTTCTGATAGGCACCGGAGGGATCTAACTGGATTTCCTGAAAAGACGGGTACTGCCGCTGAAGCCGGGTGCGTTTTCCGTCCACATCCGGAAGAATCTGACCTAAAAGGTCGAATACCTCTGTATTTGCGGAACAGGTAATGCAGCGGTAAGGAAGGTGAAGTGCGGAAGCAATGGCTTTGGCTCCTTCGGTCTTTCCGGTACCTGCCGGTCCCCGTAAAAGAAAATTCCGCATCGGCTGTGTGGTATCCGTTGTCAGTTTTGCGTGTTCGCAGATCCGTTTGATTTCCGGAGGGATGATGTACCACTCTGCCAATGTCGGAACAGATACCTCCTCTTCCGGAGACAGCCTTCGGGATGCGGTCAGGATAAATTTCCCAACAAAATCATCTCTGGAAATGGCTGCCTGTGCTTTCTTAAATCCACTTCCTGGACGTAACACCTGAAAGTCTCCATGGAGCACTTCGGTTGGTGCATAGACCCCCTTCTGGATATTTAACGGTTTGATCAGCGACAATACGCCGTTTGCCGGAAGGTCAATCTTAACACCACCGGTCGGGAGACCTGATGCATAGCGGGTTCTCCGGTAAATGTTGTCGCAGAGAACGGCTGCTGTTTCCGCAGCGGCGTCCAGATCGGGATAACCGTTGTCCCGGTGCGCTTTTAATTCCTGATACTTTTCATTACACTCTTCATCTGCCAGAAAAACCGGCATCAGTGCGAACAGCAGAGCCGCACCGGACTGTTTGGAGTCTTTAAATTCGTATTTTTCCGGTGTGCTTTCCACATCCGGCGGAGGAGTATAGCAGCCTCCGTAAAACTTTCCGTTTAGCTGGTTGTAGACAACCACCTGAAGATCACCGGTTTTGCTCGGATATTCCGCCACAACAAAATTGTTGGATTGGGTACCGACCGCCCCAAGCTTTTCCGGCGGGGTACTGCCAACCGGGTTTTCCAGCTCCAGATAAGCAAGGACTGCCCGCAGGGTAGCTGCATGAAGCGTGGATTTTTTCCGTGGCTGAGTACAGTATTTGGATGCAATGTCATCAAAGATTGCATGGTCCGTATAATCCTCAAATGGTTCCGGGAGTTTGCGTTTGAACCCCCAGGTTGCTACGATGTTATTTGCCATGATTCGTTCCTCCTTCTTATGAGATCCAGGACAGTTCCAGTGCCTGCTCGGTCTCTTCTGTGGTCAATTCATCTTCAGTAAAAATCTCCGTCAATTCGCCCCAGTAATCTTTGGGCGGGAAATGTTCCAGCTTTCCCCGGACTTCCGGTTCAGTGCCGTTCAGAATATAGACATCTCCCTGCTCGTTGATAAACAGCTTTTCATAGCCCCTTGCCTGTAAGTCACCGACCAATTCCATCAGTAGCGGTTTCCCAATCAGGGAATACCATGATTTGGGATTAACGGCTGGTCTGGAATCCGGATTTCCTTCTGACGGTTCCTTTTTATGTAAGGATTCAATGGTCATCATCTGAAGCGTCAGACTGCCACGGGCATCCATGAGAATTTCCGCAAAATTATAACTTCCGGTATTCCGTGTGCGAATCCGTAATGGTTCCCCATCCAGTATCTGGGAGAGCGGTGGTTCTTTCACAAAATCCCATGTGGCATCCGGGAAGGCTTCCTTGAGCTTTCCGGTAATCTGGAATTTGATCTGTCTCCAGAGAATGGTTTCCAGATCAGGTGTTCCTTCCAGATGACGAGTTCTTTCTGGGCGTTTTCGTAGCTTATGCTCCCTGTTTTTCAGGCGTTCCGTGAAAAGCGGGAGAAGATAACTGAACAGCGTGACTCCGATACCGATCAGGGCAATGCCTGCAATCAGAAGCCGGTTGGCATCCTGTGGTACGAAAAGTGCTGCAAGAAACAGTACAAGCACGACAAACTGTAAGAATTTTTTTCGATTTGATTTTTTCATGAGCTGATTCCTTTCTGATTCATGATTCTTAGACAAGCCCGGAAGCTGGATGGGAAATCGCCGCTTCCGGACATGAAAAAGAGGAACTGCATCATCACAAAGATGATAAATGCAATTCCTCAACATAGGGTTCCTTGAGAGTTAATAGGGCAACTGGGATGCCATCTGTTCCGGCACATTTTGAAAGCCGTCAGTTGGCTGACTGCCCGGCATACCTCCGTAATTTGGCATTCCGGTATAACTGCCCTGCGGCGGGTAGCTGCTCTGTGGCTGACCGGTTCCGTTTGGCGGAGCCTGATACTGTCCGCCATTTGCAGGAGGCGTGTAGGCACCGTTAGCAGGAGCCATTCCCTGCTGTGGATAGCCGCCAGGCATTGCCTGATTCTGGTAGCTGCCATTGGGATTTCCCTGCATTGGGTAGCTGCCATTGCCGGCTGCACCGGGCGTTGCCGCACCACCATTCGGCTGGCTGTTCTGGTTTGCACCCGGATGTCCGGTATTGCTGTCAGAACGGTTGGATGGTACAAAGTGCCAGTCCTTGACATTGATCCTCGGACCGGCATTTGCCTGCCCCGCATTCTTTCCTTTCTGATAAATGAACGGATGAAGCTCCAGATCACCATAGATCATCAGCCCGGTTCCTTTCTTTACGCCTGCTTTTGCTAAGCGTTCTGCAAGGAACTTGTTAAAATAGCACTGATAGTAAATGGTTTCTTCCTTTCCATCCTGGCCTCGCTGTGAAACTGCAATGTCCAGAGAAACATATTCCGTACCGGAATTTTTTCCTTGCTGCATCTCAGGATCTCTTGTGGCCCTCCCTAAAATTGTTAAAATTGCTGACATAAAAATTCTCCTTTCTGCCTCTTTGGGCGTTAAAATAGATTAAAATAAAAAAAGTGCCATTATAGCACCGTATAAAACGGCAGTATAATGACACGATTTTCCAAACTTAAACTGCATATGCTTCTGGATGAATGGTCCAGACTCCCATGACGGGACAGCACAAAAACTTAAATACAAGATTATATTAACACAAGATATAGCATATGTCAAAAGAATTAGAACTATATATAGCATATGTAGACGAGGTGGAAGGATAATATCAAAAGAATTTTGGACATAGTTATAAAAGTGCAATATAATATTGTTTAAATCGGAAAATGGAAGGATGAGAAAAATGGAGCAGAAAAACAGAATTCTGATTGTAGAAGACGATACGGATATCAATAATCTTTTATATACGGCATTACAGAAAGCAGGGTATGAGACGGTACAGGCTTTTTCCGGGACGGAAGCGAGGATGCTGTTCCAGATGGATAAGGCGGGCTTTTCTTTGATTCTATTGGATCTGATGCTTCCGGGAATTTCAGGAGAAGAGGTGCTTGCCCAGATTCGGAAACAGGGCAATACGCCGGTTATTGTCCTGACAGCCAAAGACGGATTGGATGAAAAAATCGGGCTTCTTACCAGTGGGGCAGATGATTACATTACAAAACCGTTTGAGATACAGGAGGTGCTTGCCCGGATTCAGGTTCAGCTCCGCCATATGCAGCAGGAGCCGGAACATAAAAGCGTGTCATATAAAAACCTGGAACTGGACCGTGAGCGCTTTGAAGTCCGAATTGCCGGAGTGCTGCTTCCCAAAATTACAAAGCAGGAATTTGCAATTCTGGAGCTTTTACTGGAGCATCCGAAACAGGTCTTCAGCAAAGAAGAGATTTTTGAATATGCGTGGGATGAACACTATATGGGAGAGACAAAGACACTGGATGTACATATCAGCAATATCCGGAAAAAGATAAAAGCAGTAACGCAGGAGGAATATATTGATACCGTATGGGGAATCGGCTACCGTCTGCATTCTTAATCTTTACTCTTTTTTTACTATTTATTTGCGTTTGATTAGGATTTATCCGATATGATAACAGCAGATAAGAAAAGGAGATGAAAGCATTGAGTGAATTGTTATTAAGTACAAATGGATTGACGAAGCAGTATGGTCATCATAAGGCAGTGGATAAAGTAAACCTTCACATAAAAAAGGGTGCTATCTATGGATTTATCGGACGGAACGGTGCGGGAAAGACGACTTGCCTGAAGATGATCAGTGGACTTGCAAGACCGACAGCCGGAGAGATTGAGATGTTCGGGTGTAAAGGAAAAGAACTGGAGAGGATTCGTTCTCGTGTGGGGTGTCTGATTGAAGCACCGGGGCTGTATGGCAACATGAATGCATATACAAACCTGAAAATAAAATGTGAATTGTTTGGTATTCGGAAAAAGGGATACATCGAAGATATCTTAGAGACGGTCGGACTGGAAGGTGTCGGAAAGAAAAAAACGAAACATTTTTCCCTTGGAATGAAGCAGCGTCTCGGAATCGGGCTGGCACTGGTCGGGGAGCCGGATCTCCTGGTCCTTGATGAACCGATCAATGGGCTTGATCCCCAGGGAATTGCAGAGGTGCGTGATACCATACAGAGACTGCGAGATGAACGGAATATGACGATTTTGATATCCAGTCATATTTTAGAGGAATTATCTAAGATTGCAACGGATTATGGAATTATCCATAATGGAAGTCTTCTGCAGGAGCTGACAAGCGAAGAACTGATGAAACGCTGCAGTGAACGGATTGAAATAGAGTTAATCCATCCGGAGCAGGCAGTCCCGATTCTGGACAGAATGGGATTTACCAACTATCAGGTTACAGATAAGAGCCATATCCATATATTTGAACGATTGAATGAAAGCGCCAATGTCAATATGGAACTGGCAAAAGCAGGAATTTTGGTCAATGGAATTTCCATTACCAGTGAAGAACTGGAAACCTATTTCTTGAATCTGACAGGAGGGAATCAAAATGCTTAATATGATAAAAATGGATCTGTACCGGATGGTCCGGACAAAAAGTATGTATGTGGTATGGATTGTGATGGCGGCAGCTATATTCTTCTCCACATCCATGTCGAAATTGGATATTGATACGATGAACAAGGAAGCGGAACAACAGCAGACAGAAAACATTGCAGAAACAGTGAAACCAGAAACCATCAATATGGGAATGTCCGTATTCCTGCCGACACAGCCGGGAGAAAAAGTAACGGTCTTTGATCAGGTATATGCAAACCTGCAGGCGAAGTTTGTGGCGTTGTTTCTGGTGATTTTTACAGTGCTGTTTTCCAGTGCAGATATAGGAAGCGGTTATATTAAAAATATCGGCGGGCAGGTAAGGAGCCGGAGAAACCTGATCTTTTCCAAAGCTTCCGTGTTGTTTGTGTATACGACTGTTACCATGCTGCTTTATTTCATCATTCAGATTATTGCACAGCAGATGTACTTCGGATATCTGGAGTGGGGGAATGGAAGCGAGTTGCTGAGATACTTTGGTATTCAGATTTTGCTTCATTATGCACTGGTACTAATCAGTATGGCGATTGCGGTGGTTTTGAACAGCAACGTGTTCAGCATGACGATTGTTATCTGCCTGTGCATGAATACCATGATTGTCTTATACGGAGTGATCAATCATTTGATCCAGAAGGCAGGTGTGGAGAATTTCCAGATTTTGAAATATACAGTGACAGGAAAGATTGCACTTTTATCCATGTCACCGACCAATAAGGAATGCCTGACGGCAGTTGTGATTGCGGCGGCGTTCGGAATCGTGGTTACATTACTGACAGCATGGGTATTCAGAAAGAGAGATATCTAAATGATAAAACTAGGGTTCGTGCTATTGATAGCAGTGATACTGGTACAAGGAATGTTATTTTGGAAATACCAGCGGCAGGTGAAAGACATCTGCCGCCAGTTGTCGTTTCTGATGAAGCACGACAGCAACATGCTGATTACCAGAGAAATGGATTTTGGAGGCATTGGTGAGTTGGCAGATGTTTTAAACGAATGGCTGGAACTGAAGCGAAGGGAAAAGAAGGAATACTTGAAGAAAGAGGAGATGATTTCGGATACATATACAAATCTCTCACATGATATCCGTACTCCTTTGACATCCCTTGACGGATATTTTCAGTTAATGGAAACCTGTGAAGACCAGGAAGAGCAGAGACGGTATATGAAGATCATACAGGAGAGAATCGGCAGCCTGAAAGAAATGCTGGAAGAATTATTTACTTTTACAAAACTTAAAAACGATTCTTTTCATCTGGAAATGTCATCCTGCTGTATCAACAAGATTTTGAAAGATACCATATTTTCCTACTACGATGAATGGACGGGCAGAGGAATTGAACCGGAGATACAGATTACAGATAAACTGCTGTTTATGAACGGAAATGAACAGGGAATCCAGAGAATTTTTCAGAATATCATAAAAAACGGACTGGATCACGGGGAGAAGAAAATCAGTATTTCACTGGAAGAAGTTGAAAACAACATCCGGATACAGATAAAAAATCAAGTATGTCATGTGGAAAAAATAAATGTAGATCAGGTGTTTGAACGGTTTTATAAAGCGGATGAAGCACGCAGTAAGACTTCCAGCGGTCTCGGCTTATCAATTGCGAAAGAGCTGGTACTTCGTATGGATGGGAAAATCAGCGCCCGGATAGAAGGGAATGAGTTCTGTGTGGAGATTGTGTTTCCAAAATAAAAGGAAAAATTTATATTAAAGCAAGTGAAAATGGGGAATGACTTTATATAGGTTTCATGGTAGAATTACAGTAGAAAGAGAAGAGTCACTCAGTCATTTGTTGTATGAAAGGATGAGTATAATGTATAAAGTAGAACTTAAATTTGATACAAGCAAGCTCGCTCCGGAAACGGTAAATCAGATGTGTGAACAGGCAGATCAGATTTTTGAGCAGGAGGATTTAAGCTGTGCAGTCAAAGCCCTTGGAAGCAGGATTTATCTTGACCGGGGACGCAAGCAGGACTATGGAAGATTCTGGGCAGCAATCTTTCAGTTGAAAAACTCCGTAGGAATTGCAGAGAATTTGTTAGAGTGTTTCTGGTATAACGGAACAGAAAAGGAGAACCTGATTACAGACTTTATAAGGAACTAACAGATGGACAGCTTACAGAGGAAAGGCATCAATTTTGACCTGAATACACAAGCACTAAAGGAATATTATCCGAAAGGTGACTGGCATAATGCATATGCGGATGTAAGGGACTTTTTTGAAGCAAACGGATTTGAGCATATTCAGGGATCGGGATATCATTCGGTGGAAGCAATGTCAGAAGCAAAAGCCATGGCAGTTATTTATCAGATGACAAAAGAATTTCCATGGCTCAATTATTGTGTGAATGTGTGTACCATATCAGATGTACCGGAACTGTTTGATATCTCGCATGTATTTGCCAGAGAAGCGGAACGGTTGGAAAAGAAAAATGCATGATTTGACAAATTATTTCCAATATGTTATATTCATCTCAAGCAAAAAAGGGAGTAGCTGAACGCCTTGAAAGAGGTGGTTTTGTAACCGACAACCGGTATCGAGAGATACCCGTAGCAAATGAGATAGCAAGACTTTTATTGTGGCAGAGGTCATGATAGGAGTCTTTTTTTATTATGAAATATAGAAAATCTGCCGCAATAGTCTGCTAAAAAGAAAGAGAGGATAAACGATGAGTAACGAAATGATGAAACGGGAAATGCAGGAAGCAGTACAGGCAGGGGAGCGGGCGCTTCAGAGCCTTTACGCAGCAAGGGATAAGTTGGGAAGTGCGAGAAACTGGGGCATTTTTGATATGCTTGGAGGAGGCTTTATCAGTGACTTTGTGAAGCATTCTAAAATGAATGACGCAGCTGCGTTGATGGAACAGGCGAAAAGCGATATTCAGCGTTTTCAGAGAGAATTAAGAGATGTGCAGGTTTCCTTGGATCTGCGCATGGAAATCGGCAGCTTCCTTTCCTTTGCGGATTTCTTTCTGGACGGGCTGGTGGCAGATTATATGGTGCAGAGCAAGATTGCAGATGCAAGAGAACAGGTGGATGATGCCATCAACCGGATAGAAAAGATACTTGCTGATGTGAAAAATCGGATGAATGGGGAGGTGTAGCATATGGGATGCCTGGGAAATGTGTTGTGGTTTGTGTTTGGCGGCGCAGTCAGTGGGCTGAGCTGGTGTCTGGCAGGTTGTCTCTGGTGTATTACCGTTGTGGGGATTCCGGTGGGGATGCAGTGTTTTAAATTTGCGGCGCTTAGTTTTTTCCCCTTTGGAAAAGAGGTGCAGTATGGTGGCGGAGCTAGTTCGTTCCTTTTGAATATCATCTGGCTGATTGTATCCGGTCTGCCTCTTGCACTGGAGCATCTGGCGTTGGGTACAGCTTTATGTGTGACGATTATCGGAATCCCGTTTGGTTTACAGCAGTTTAAACTGGCGAAACTGGCATTGATGCCGTTTGGTGCGGAGGTGTATTAAGATGCGATTATTTGATAAAAGGACACCGCTTCAGAAGGAGTGGGAAAAGCTGGAAGTACAGGAGCAGAGATTCCTTCAGAAGCGTTCAGAGAAAAGGGAGAGCATTCTGAATCAGAAACTGGAGGAAAAGATACCGCCGAAACTTCAGAAAACATTGGATACCGCTTTTGCGAAGGCATTTGCTCTGATTTTCGAGAAAGGAACCGGGGTTATTGAAAAGACGTATCAGCGGACAAAACTGGAGCAGGATTATCAGGTGCGGCAGTATATGGCGGATGTAAAGCAGAATTCCAAATCCCTCCGCTCTTTTTCTAAAAAGGCAAGAGATACGGGAACAAAGAATTTACTGCTATCCGGTGTGTCTGGAATCGGGATGGGCGTATTGGGAATCGGTCTGCCGGATATTCCGGTATTTACAGGGATGATTTTAAAGAATATTTATGAGACTGCTCTGCAGTATGGATACAGCTATGAAAGCAGGGAAGAAAAATATTTTATCTTATTATTGATCCGGGGAGCAGTATCCTATGGGGATACACTTTGTGAGATTGACGGGAAAGTAAATGAATTTATCAGAAACGGAATACTGCCGGAAGAGTATCAGGATAAGGAGCAGATCGAACAAACGGCGGGAGCTTTGTCAAAAGAGCTTCTGTATATGAAGTTCTTACAGGGAATTCCGGTGGTTGGTGCTGTAGGCGGAGCTTATGATGCAGTCTACATGAAACGGATCACAGAGTATGCAGAGCTGAAATACCGGCACAGGTATCTGGCGGGGCGGAAAAAGGCAGAGAATGGACAATTATGTAAAAGGTGTAAAAGTTATAGAGATATATGATGCCGCAAATAAGGAATTGCTGGTAAAGTATGATGATAAGCATAATATAGACAAGGTTATTTCTGCTTTAAATATAAAATCATGGAAAGAGACAGAAAAAAGCATAGGTATGAACCCTAAATATACCATAAAATTTTATTGCGATACTACGAACCAAGATGAAGAAAAAGATATAAAAGAAATTACCCTTTATGAAAATGGGGAATATGCTACGATTTTTATTACTTCTCCTGGCGGAGTAAAACAAAACTATAAAACGAGCATTGATATTTCTGAATTGGTTATCTAATAATATTTGTGTAATGAGAATGAAAATCTAATTCTTTCAAGTTTAACTAAGACATTCCCGGAGCAAATGCTCATGGCATTGAAGCGGATACAAACACTATTGTTTGATAGAAATAAGAGAGGTTATTTATAATAAAATGAGCCGCCAGAACTGTATGATATGATACCTCTAAAGTAGACAGATTAAATATAAAAATCTGTTACTTTGGAGGTATTTTTCATGCCAAAATC